>NZ_WMHO01000055.1 GCF_010994245.1 Sandarakinorhabdus rubra | reverse complement strand
GGCCAGGCTGCGGCGCACCAGCCGTTCGTTGACGCCGTCGAGCGCGCCGCCGATGGCCAGCGTGGCCGAGCCGTCGAACAATCGCGCCTGCACGGCGCCCAGCGCCTCGACATGCAGGCGCAGCGCCAGCGCGGGAAAGCGCGCCTGCAGGGCGGTCAGCGCCGCCACCAGCGTATCGATCGGGAACATCACGGTGACGGACAGTGACAGCTCCGCCTCCTGCCCCTCGCTCAGGGCTGCCACCCCGGCCTTCAGCGCGCTGACATTGCGCAGCGTCTCGCGGGCATGGGCCAGCACCAGCCGGCCGGCATCGGTCAGGCTGGGCCGCCGCGTGGTCGTGCGGCTGAACAGGGCCAGGCCCAGCTGCGCCTCCAACCCGTCCAGCTGATAGGCGATCACCGAGGTGGCGCGGCCCAGTGCGCGGCCGGCGGCGGCCAGGCTGCCGTGATCGGCAATGGCCACCAGCACGGCCAGTTGATCAAGCGTCGGAGTGCCGACCTGCATATCGAAAATCCTGAACAATGATTTCGATATTATCCAGATTTTCCGCAAGAAGGCGAGGCAGTATCTCCCCCCTCGTGCCGAGTGGTTCGGCGAGAGGAGTGACGACAATGCCCAAGGTTCTGGTGCTCTATTATTCGACCTACGGTCATATCGAGGCGATGGCTGAAGCGATTGCCGAAGGGGCGCGCAGCGCCGGCGCGCAGGTGGACATCAAGCGCGTGCCGGAAACCGTGCCCGATGCCATTGCCGCCGCCGCCCATTTCAAGACCGATCAGGCCGCCCCGGTGGCCAGCATCGATGACCTGCCGAACTATGATGCGATCATCGTTGGCGGGCCGACCCGCTTCGGCCGGCTGCCGGGCCAGATCGCGGCCTTCTTCGATGCGGCCGGCGGCCTGTGGGCGCGCGGGGCGTTGAATGGCAAGGTGGGCGCTGCCTTCACCAGCAGCGCCAGCCAGCACGGCGGCAACGAGACCACCCTGTTCTCGCTCATCACCAACCTGATGCACTTCGGCATGGTGATCGTCGGTCTGCCCTACAGCCACGCCGGCCAGACCCGCATCGACGAAGTTGTCGGCGGCGCCCCCTATGGCGCCACCACCATTGCCGGCGGCGACGGCAGCCGCCAGCCATCCGAGACCGATCTCGCCGGCGCCCGCCACCAGGGCGAGCAGGTGGCGAAGGTGGCGGCCAAGCTGTTCGGGTGAATCTGTGAGATTGTAGCGCGGCAGACGATCAGTCGGCCGCGCTGCAATGACCTCTCTGGTTAGCCGCGGATGATTATCTCGATGTTGGCGACATCGGTATCATAGTATATGGATAGTGCGTCCTTCGCTTGAGCGATCGACATGCCGCCCGATGGTGGCACGGCAGCCGACGGAATTGTTTGTTTCGGCGGAATGGGGGGTGAGTCACTAACGCCGGCGTCACGCGAAAAAGTGACTTTCTCGGCGGCCAGGTCAAGGTCCGACGTTTTCCAACCTGCATCAATCCAGCCGGCGGTCTGGGAGTGGCCAGGTCCGGATTGATTTGCCCACCAAGCGTTGTACTTGCGAGCACTTTCGGGCAGGCTGAAATTCAGAACTCGTTCGATTTCATCGAAACTTGCTCGCCAGCTCTGAAGCTGGAGACGGGCAAGGTGGCGGGCAAGGGGTTCATATTTCGACATGGCGATTTCCTTTCGGCAGTATATACACTGTAACTGAGGCTATAAAACATAGTGAGTCCTGAATCAAGTACGATTTGCCGCCCGTTGAGAAAGCGAGCCATGGGGCGTAAAGACCCTGGTCCATGAGCACCACCTTCACGCTGGACACCTCGACAAGCCGCGCGCACCCGGTGCCGGAGCCGGTGCGGCGGCTGACGGTGCCGGCCATCCAGAAGCGCAAGGGTGGCGAGCCGATCGTGATGCTCACCGCCTACACCGCGCGCATGGCGCAGCTGCTCGATCCGCACTGCGATTTGCTGCTGGTCGGCGACAGCCTCGGCCAGGTCATCTATGGCCTCGACACCACGGTGAAGGTGACGCTGGACATGATGATCGCGCACGGTGCGGCCGTGGTGCGCGGCAGCTATCGCAGCGTGGTGGTGATCGACTTGCCATTCGGCACCTATGAGGACAGCCCGGAGGCTGCCTTCCGCACTGCGGCGCGCGTGCTGCGCGAAACCGGCGCGGCGGCCGTCAAGCTGGAAGGCGGCGCCGTGATGGCGCCAACGGTGAAGTTCCTCAGCGAACGCGGCATCCCGGTGATGGCGCATGTCGGCCTCACCCCGCAGGCGGTCAACGCGCTGGGCGGCTATGGCGCGCGTGGCCGCAGCGAGGCGGAGGCCGCCAAGATCCTTGCCGATGCCAAGGCCGTGGCCGAGGCCGGCTGCTTCGCGCTGGTGGTGGAAGGCGTGGTGGAGCCGCTGGCGGTGGCGATCACCGAGGCCGTGGCCTGCCCCACGATCGGCATCGGCGCTTCGCCGGCGTGCGATGGCCAGGTGCTGGTGGTGGACGACATGCTGGGCATGTTCGAGCGGGTGCCGCGCTTTGTCGAGCGCTTCGATGATCTGGCCGGGCACATCACGGCCGCTGCGACCGAATATGCCGCGCGGGTGCGGGCCCGCGCCTTTCCCACCGACGCCCAGCTCTATCGCTGAACCAAACGCGCGGCCGGGCTTTACGCGGCGCGCTGGCTGGGGCATTCACCCGGCGGCAATCCGGGCGGTGGCAACTGCCCAACTGGAGCATGACCCAATTGGCCAACACCCCTGCCAAGCCTGATGATACCTTCCTGCGCGAGGTGGACGAGGAGTATCGTCGCTCGCAGCTGGCCGGGCTGTGGCAGCGCTTTGGCCGTTGGATGATTGCGGCGCTGGTGCTGGCGCTCGCCGGCCTTGCCGGTTTCCTCTATTGGCAGGATCGCAAGGCGGCGGCCGCCGGCGAAGCCGGTGCCGCACTGGCCCGCGCCATCGAGCAGCTGGAGGTGGGCGAGGGCGCTCGCGCCCGCCCGGCGCTGGAAGCGATGACCCGCGATGGCGCGCCGGTCTATGCCGGCCTGGCCCGCATGGTGCTGGCCAACGACGCGCTGGCCGGTGGCGACAAGGCCAAGGCGCGCGGGCTCTATGAAGCGGTGGCGCGCGATGCGGCGCTGCCGCAGCCGATCCGCGATGCCGCGCTGGTGAAGGCGGTGCGCATCGGGTTCGACCAGCTGCCGCCGGCAGAGGTTGTGGCGCGGCTGAAGCCGCTGGCAGTTCCGGGCAATGGCTGGTTCGGCGTGGCGGGTGAACTGGTGGCCGTGGCCCATATCAAGGCCGGCAAGCCCGAAGCGGCCAGGCCGATCCTGATCGCGCTGGTGAAGGATGAGACTCTCAGCCCCTCGCTGCGCGCGCGGGCGGCGCAACTGGCGGTGGCGGTGGGTGTCGATCCGGCAACGCTGGGGCTGGGCCAGCAACCGGGCACGCAGGCAGGTGCGCAATGAAGGGCGGGACCATGACGCGTATCGGAACCGGGCGGAGCGGCCGTGCGCTGCTGCTGGTGCTGGCGGCCAGCGTGGCGCTCGCTGGTTGCGGCATCTTCAAGAAGGGCAGCCGCAACCGCACCCCCACGGTGGGCGAGCGTATCCCGATCCTGAGCTTTGAAACCCGCGCCGAGGCCGAGCCGGAACTGAGCAATGTCGCCATCGTGCTGCCGGCGCCGGAGCGCAATGCAGACTGGGCACAGCCCGGCGGCTCGGCGGCCAAGCAGGGCGGCCAGCTTGAACTGGCAGCCAACCCCCGCCAGGCCTGGCGGGTGAGCATCGGCAAGGGCAGCAGCAAGACCGCCCGCCTGAACGCGGCCCCGGTGGTGGGTGGCGGCAAGATCTTCACCATCGACACCGCCGCCGAAGTGCGCGCCTTCGATGCCAGCACTGGCCGCGAACTGTGGACGGCCACGGTCAAGCTTCCAAAGCGCGGCGGCCGCGCGGCCTTCGGCGGCGGCGTTTCCTATGGCGATGGCCGCGTCTATGTCGCCACCGGTCAGGGACTGGCGGCAGCACTGGACGCGCAGACCGGCAAGCTGTTGTGGGAACGTGCGCTGGTGCAACCGCTGCGCGGCGCGCCGGCGGTGTCGGGTGACCGGCTGTTCGTGCTTTCGCAGGACAATCAGCTGCACGCGCTCGATGCCGCGACCGGCGAACTGCGCTGGACCGTGGCGGGCACCGTGGAAGTCGCCTGCATCATGGGGGCCGGCGCCGCAGCAGTGACACAGGATACGGTGATCGCGGGCTATTGTTCGGGCGAACTGAATGCGCTCAGGGCCGAGAACGGTCGCACCGTTTGGCAGGACCAGCTGGCCCGCACCGGGCGCTCGACGGCCATGGCAGCGCTGGCCGACATCGATGCCTCGCCGGTGGTGGATCGCGGGCGGGTGTTCGCGGTGGGCCATGGCGGCCGCATGATCGCGCTGGAACTGGCCACCGGCCAGCGCGTGTGGGAACGCAATTTCGCCAGCCTTTCAACGCCCTGGGCCGCCGGCGAATTTCTCTACCTGGTGACCATCGAAGGCGAGGTACTGTGCATCACCCGCGCCGAGGGCCAGCTGCGCTGGGTCAGCCGGCTGGATCAGTATCGCAAGCCCAAGAAGAAGAAGGGGCCGATCCAGTGGACCGGGCCGGTGCTGGCCGGCGAACGCCTGTGGGTTGCCGGTTCCAACAAGGAGCTGGTGGCGATCGACCCCTATGAAGGCAAGAAGCTGTCCACCATCGAACTGAAGGCCGCGGCCTATCTGCCGCCGGTGGTGGCAGGCGGCACGCTTTATCTGCTCACCGACGATGGTTCGCTGACCGCCTGGCGCTGAACAGTCCCCACTGCCTATCATTGCGGGCCCTCCACTGGTAAGGCGCTGCGGCAATGACCGCGAACATTCTCGATCTGCCCGCCGATGCGCCGCGCGTGGCCATCCTGGGCCGCCCCAACGTGGGCAAGTCCACGCTCTTCAATCGGCTGGTCGGCCGGCGCCTGGCGCTGGTCGATGATCAGCCCGGTGTCACCCGCGACCGTCGCGAAGGTGCCGCCCGGCTGTTCGATCTCGATTTCGTGGCCGTCGACACCGCCGGCTTCGAAGACGGCAACGACGAAAGCCTGTCGGGCCGCATGCGCGCCCAGACCGAGGCGGCGGCAACAGCCGCCACCGTGGCGCTGCTGGTCTATGATGCCCGCGCCGGGGTGACCCCGCTCGATCGCCACTTCGCCACCTGGCTCAGGCGGCGCGGCGTGCCGCTGGTGCTGGTCGCCAACAAGGCCGAAGGGCTGCAGGCGGAGACCGGGCTGAACGAGGGCCACGAACTGGGCCTGGGCGAGCCGGTTGGGCTGTCGGCCGAACATGGCCTGGGCCTTGCCGATCTCTACCAGGCGCTGAAGCCGCATCTGGAGCCGGAAACCGCCGCCGCCGAAGACGCCGACATTGTGCCGGAGACGGGACCGGACAGCGGCCCGGACGAAGAGGCCGTGCCCGCTCCGGAAGGGCCGCTGAAGCTGGCCATCGTGGGGCGGCCCAATGCCGGCAAGTCCACCCTGATCAACCGGCTGCTGGGCGAACAGCGGCTGGTGACCGGGCCGGAAGCGGGCATCACCCGCGATGCGATTGCCATCGAATGGGAATGGCAGGGAAGGCCGGTCCGCCTCGTCGACACCGCCGGCCTCAGGAAGCGCGCCAAGGTGGTGGAGAAGGTGGAGAAGCTGGCTGCCGCCGACAGCAAGCTGGCCATCGATTTTGCCGAGGTGGTGGTGCTGCTACTTGATTCGACGCTGGGGCTGGAAGCGCAGGACCTGCGCATCGCCGATCAGGTCCTGTCGGAGGGCCGGGCGCTGATCATCGCATTGAACAAATGGGATGCGGCCCACGATCAGAGCCGGTTGTTCCAGGGCGTCCGGAAAGCGCTCGACGATGGGCTGAGCCAGGTGAGAAACGTGCCGCTGCTCACCTGCTCGGGCGCCACCGGCAAGGGCCTCGATGCGCTGATCGAGGTGGCCTTCGAAACACGGGCACGCTGGTCGCGCCGGGTCGGCACCGCCGCGCTCAACCGCTGGTTCGAGGCGGCGCTGGAGCGCAATCCGCCGCCGGCCCCCAAGGGCTCGCGGATCAAGCTGCGCTATGTCACGCAGGTGGCCACGCGGCCGCCCAGCTTCGTGGTGTTCGGCAACCGCACCGATGCCTTGCCAGCCAGCTGGCAACGTTATCTGGCCAACAGCCTGGCCGAGGATCTGGACTTTCGCGGCCTGCCGATCCGGCTGAGCTTCCGCGGCGGCAAGAACCCCTTCAAGCGCGACTGAGCCGGCGTCTTCGCTCTGAGCGCAGGGCGATTCAGCATCAAGTTGAAGCCTTTATCCCCATGTCTTGAAGTGGCTTGCACTTGCAATTTTGTATACATCCATTATGGATAACAGCGGGGTCCATACTGGGGGTTGTTATATGTTTGCTTTGCCGGGTCAGCAGGCCAGCCTGCGTTCGATCCCTCGTGGGGCAAGGCTCTGTTCGCTCCTGGCCGCGATGCTGGCCGGCACGGCGCTGGCTCCAGCCGGCGCGCAGATCGCCGATCTGGGTGGTGCGACGCAAACCACCACGAATTTCCTGAACTTCGTGCCGCCAGGCCTGGGCATCCTGCCGGCAGAGATCACCAACGGCGCGCTGCGCGCCGATATCTCGGTAAATCAGACCTTTGCCGGGAATCTGACGGATTCGGGCGGCGTGCTGGGCCTGCGCAAGCAGGGCACGGGCACGCTCACCCTGAGCGGCGTCAACACCCACAGCGGTGCCACCTCGGTGACCGCCGGCACGCTGGTGGCCGGGTCTGCCACAGCGCTGTCCCCCAACTCCCTTTTGGCGGTGAACGGGCCGGTGGGCACCCCGGCGATTGTTGATCTCAACGGCTTTTCCAACACGGTTGGCGGGCTGAGCGGCGGTTCGCGGGCGATCATCACCAGCACCGGCGGCGCCGCCGTGCTGACCGTGGTTCAGAACACCAACGACACCTATAGTGGTGCGCTCCAGGGCAATCTGGGTCTCGTCAAGTCGGGCACTGGCCTGCTGGTCATCAGCAACGACGATCCGGCTCTGGCGGCCACCACCATGACCGGGCCGGTCACGCTGCAGCAGGGCCGCCTGTCCATTGGCTCGGACAATGCGCTGGGCAGTGGGGTCATCACCGTCACCGGCGTCAGCGAGCTGGGGGTGTCGGCCGGCGCGCGCGTGCTCGACAACAATATCGTTCTGAACAACGCGCTGACGCTGGTGGTCGGCAACGGGCGCGAACTCGATCTCAATGGCGTCATCAGCGGCAGTGGCAGCCTGATCACCAACAGCGTTGGCACGCAGCGGCTGACTGGCGCCAACAGTTACAGTGGTGGCACCGTTCTCGACGGCAACGGCCGGCTTGAGATCGGCTCTGCCACCGCTCTGGGCACCGGAGCGATCACGGCTGGCAGCACGCGGCTGGCGCTGGCTGATCCCACCGCCAGCCTGACCATCGCCAACAACATCATCCTGGCCGATCAGCCGTTGCGGGTGGAAACCGGCGCGCCCGGTTCGGTCTTCGGTCTTGCCGGCAACATCAGCGGCAGCAACGCCGTCCTCATCGAAACCAGCAGCGGCGGCGGCACGCTTCTGCTGACCGGCAACAACAGCGGCCACACCGGCCGGATCCAGGTGGGGAGCCAGGGCATCCTCGCCATCGGCAACAGCACGGCGGTGGGCAGCGGCGCGACCGTGAGCTTTGCGCCGGGCGGCCGGCTGACTGTCACTGATGATGTGACCATTGCCGGCGCGCTCAGCGCGCTGACCGGCTCCGGCCTTGTCAGCGGCGTGCTCGACACCGCCGGCTTCGATGTCGCGATCACCGGGCGGGTGCACGACCGCGATGGCATCGATCTGCTGCAATTGGTCAAAACCGGTGCCGGCATCCTGACGCTGGCCAATCCGGAAACCGACCCGGCGGTCGGCAACCATATGTCCGGCGGCGCTGTCGTCGACGAAGGCACGCTCAATCTCACTGGTGCTCTGGCTGGCGACATCTCCATCGCCGGGGGCGCCACCCTGGCCGGCACCGGCTGGCAGACCAGCGGCGTCACGCAGTTGGCCAGCGGTGCGATCCTGGCGCCGGGCGACGCGTTGGCTGGCGCCGGCGCCATCGGCACGCTCACGCTCAACCAGCTCACCCTCAATGCCGGCGCGATCAGCAACTTCGATCTCGCGGCCCCGGGCACCGGCGATCGCGTGGTGGTCAACGGACCGCTGGCGCTGGGCGGCACGCTGAACGTCAATGCCCTCTCCGGCTTCGGCACCGGCAGCTATGTGCTGTTCGCCCATGCCGGCGCCTTGTCGGGCAGCCTGACGCTGGGCACGGTGCCGGCGGGCTATCTCTATGGCATCACGTCGGTTGGCCGCGGTGTCCGCCTCGAGGTGTCGCTGACCGATTTCTACTGGGATGGCGCCGGCCCGGCCGGCAACGGCGTGGTCAACGGCGGCAGCGGCATCTGGAGCGCGGCCGGCACCAACTGGACCAACCAGACCGGCGTCGGGGTGGAGGACTTCCAGCCCGGCGAGAATGCCTTCTTCACCAACACCGGCGGCACCATCACGCTGGCCGACAGCACCAGCTATCGCGAGTTGAACTTCCAGGCCAACGGCTATGTCATCAACCCGGCCGCTGCACAGACGCTCAGCGCCACCGGCGGCATGATCAGCGTGACCGCCGGCAACACCGCCACGATCAACGCCGCACTCGCCGGCACCGGCGGCTTGAGCAAGACCGGTCCCGGCATCCTTGTGCTGGGCGGGGCCAACACGGTGACGGGTGGCTTCACCATCAACGGCGGCACGCTGGCGGTGACCAGTGCTGCGGCGCTCGGCCCGGATGCCGTGTTCATCAACGGCGGCGCGCAGACCCTGCGCTTCGACGCCAGCATGACCGTGGCCAACACCATCAATGCCACCGGTGTCGGCTACAATATCGACACCGGCGCCAACACGGTGATCCTCAACGGCTCGCTGTCGGGCGGCGGGGCGGACAAGTTCGGCTCCGGCACGCTGGTGCTCAACAATGCGATCAACGCCCAGCCCAACGCGCTGGCGGTGTTTGGCGGCACGCTGATCGTCAATGGCGGCGTGCAGGGCGGCGTCGGCGGTGCCAGCGCCTCCACGATCGGCGGCACCGGCACGGTCACCGGCCTCGTGTCGACGTCAGGCACCTTGTCGCCGGGTGCAGCGCCCGGCCAGGTCGGCACGCTCACCGTCGGCAGCCTGACCCTCGGTTCTACCTCCACCTCGCTGTTCGATCTGGGCGCGCCGGCCGGCCCCAACGATCTGGTCGTCTCCAACGGCAATCTCGTGCTGGACGGCACGCTGAACGTCAATCCGCTTGCCGGGTGGAACACCGGTACCGGCAGCTACACGCTGTTTACCTATGGCGGCGCCCTCACCGACAATGGTCTGGCGTTGGGCGGTGCCCTCACCACCGCGCCGACCGGTGTCTCCTATGCCATCGATACCGGCACGGCCGGCGTGGTGCTGCTCGATGTCAGCTATGCGGGCAACTTCAACTGGGATGGCGCCGGCCCGGCCGCCAATGGCGTCGTCAACGGCGGCTCTGGCACCTGGAACGACAGCAGCACCAACTGGACCAACGATCCCGGCACCTTCAACCTTGCCTACGTCGATGATATCGCCACCGTGGCCAATTTCGGCGGGGTCAGCGGCGGCACGGTCACGCTGGATGGCGACCGCACGGCCGGTACGGTCAACTTCACCACTGGCGGCTACACGCTGACCGGCGACTCCCTCAACCTTGCAGGTGATGCCACGATCAGCGTTGCGGCGGCGATCACCGCGGTGATCGAAAGCGAGATTGCCGGCGTTGACGGCCTCACCAAGACCGGCGGTGGCATCCTGGCATTGAACGGTGCCAATAGCTACACGGGCGGCACCGCGCTGTCCGCCGGCACCATCCGGGTGGCCAACGACAACGCGCTGAGCAGCGGCGCGCTGGCGATGGCGGGCGGCACCACGCTGGCGGCCGGCGCGGCCGACCTTGTGCTGGCAAATGCCATCGGCATTACCGGCATCTCGACCATCGATTCCGGCGGCAACCGGTTCGCGCTGGATGGCGTGGTGTCGGGTGGTGGCACGCTGTCGAAGCAGGGCAGCGGCACGCTGGTGCTGAACGGCAACAGCTACACCGGTGGAACCGCCCTGCAGGCGGGCACCATCGAGATACGCCGCGACAGTTCACTGGGCACGGGCGCGCTGGCCATGGCCGGCGGCACCACGTTGCGCGCCATCGCATCCGATCTGATCCTCAACAATGCCATCAGTACGGCCGGCGTCGGTACCATCGACAGCGGCCCCCTGTCGCTCACCCTCGATGGCCTCATCTCCGGTCCGGGCTCGATCGCCAAGGTCGGCGCCGGTACGCTCGTGCTGAGCAACGCCAACAGCTATGCCGGGGGCACTGCACTCAACACTGGTACGATTCTGATCGGCAACAGCAGCGCGCTGGGCACTGGTGCGCTGGCAATGGCCGGTGGCACGACGCTGGTGGCTGGCGCGCCGAACCTTCTCGTCCTCAATGCCGTCAGCACGGCCGGTGTGGGCACCATCAACACCGGCACCAGCACCCTGACGCTGGCGGGCATCGTGTCGGGCGCCGGCAGCATCGCCAAGGTCGGCACCGGCACGCTGGTGCTGAACGGCGCCAACAGCTACGCCGGCGGCACCACGCTTGCGGCCGGCGGTATCACCGTGGGCACCAGCACGGCGCTGGGCAGCGGCGCGCTGGCCATGGCGGGCGGCACCCGGCTCACCGCCGGAGCAGACGGCCTTGGCCTTGCCAACGCGATCAGCACGGCGGGCATCGGCACCGTCGACACCGGCGCCAACACGCTCGCCCTGTCGGGCATCGTGTCCGGCAGCGGCAGCATCGCGAAGGTGGGCAGCGGCACGCTGGTGTTGAACGGCGCCAACACCTACGCTGGCGGCACCGCGCTCGATGCCGGCGCCATCACCGTGGGCAGCAACAGCGCGCTGGGCACCGGCGCGCTGACAGCGGCCGACGGCACACGGCTGAACAACGGTGGCAGCGCCGTAACGCTTGCCAACGCCATCGCGCTCGCCGGTCCGGCCTTCACGATCGACAGCGGCGCGGCCCCGGCTGTGCTCACGCTGGCGGGGGTCATAAGCGGCAACAGCAGTTTGACCAAGACCGGCAGCGGTATCCTCACCCTTGCTGGCGCCAGCACCTATGCCGGCCCAACCACTGTCACGGCCGGCACGCTCAACGTCACGGGCTCGCTGGTGTCGGCGGTCAACGTCAACAGCGGTGCGGGCATCACCGGCACCGGCTCGGTGGCTGCGCTCACCGTCGCGGCCGGCGGCGCCATCAACCCCGGCGCGCCCGGCACCAGCAACATCGCGACCCTCACCGCCAACGGTCCGGCCTCACTGCTCGGCACCTACACGGTGAATTTCGCGGGCGCGACCAGCGATCGCGTCACCGCCACCGGCGATCTGGTGGTGGGCGGCACCTTTGCGGTCGGCTCGGTCACCGCCCCGCCACTCGTCAACACCGTCTACACGCTGGCCAGTGGCGCCACCCGCACCGGCACGTTCGGCACGGTGAACGGCCTGTCGCTGTTCGGCCCGGCCTTCATTCCGGAACTGGAATATACCGCCACCACCGTGAACCTGCGGCTGCGGCCCGGCCTGCTGGAGCCTACCGCCATCCTGTTCGGCGGCGCCACCGGCAACGCGCTGGAAGCGGCGCGCGCCATCGATCGTGCCGTGCTGCTGGGCTACAACCCGCAGGCCTTTGCCGCGCTCTACAATGCCGGTACCGCCCTGCCGCGTGCGCTGCTGGAGATTTCCGGCGAACAGCGCGCCACCGAACGCCGCGTGATGATGGACAGCGCCCGCGTCTATCGCGAGACCGCGCTTGATCGCCTCAACAGCGGCCTTGCCTCGATGGCCGGCCAGCTGGTCACCACCGGGGACGAGGATATCGGCGCCGTCACCTTCTGGCTGCGCGGGGCCGGTGCGTGGGGCACGGCCGACACCAGCGGCGCCGCCACCGCCTTCACCACCGAACAGCGCGGGCTGCTGACCGGCATGGACTGGTCGCGCGATGGCCTCACCGTGGGCGCCATGTTCCACTACACCAGCACCGATATCGATTTCACGGTTCTGGGTGGCAGTTCGAACGTCGAAACCACCGGCGGCACCTTCTATGCCGGCTGGCGCAACCAGGGCAGCGGCCTGGTGGCCAATGCCGGCGTCAGCGTCGCCGGCACCCGCTCCACCGGCGCCCGCGCCGTCACCCTGCCGGGCCTCGTCCAGTCGCTGCAGGGCCGCACCATCGGCACCACGCTGCAGGGCTTCGGCGAACTGGCCTTCGACGTGGCCGGCAGCGCCGATGCCCGGATCGAGCCCTTTGCACGCTACACCTATGTGCAGAACGCGCAGCAGGCGATGACCGAACGCAACGGCGTGGCAGCGCTGTCGGCGGCCAAGCAGACGCTTGACCTCCAGATCACCAACCTCGGCCTGCGTGTCGGCACCGGCATGACCGAGGGCAAGGTGTCGATCAGCGGCAGCGCCTCGTGGCAGCGCACCACCGGCGCCCGCGACGCCCGCACCATCATCGGCATCCCGGCGGTGGGCCAGAATGGCCAGATCCGGTCGGTGGCGCTAGACCGCAACGCCGCGCTGCTGCAGGCCGACATCGGCTTCAACCTGTCTGACCGGGCGCGCATCAACGTCGGCTATTCGGGCCTCGTCGGGCAGAACAACAGCGATCACGCCGGCCGGGCAACGCTCAGCTTCGCCTTCTGAGCGGCCCGCCGGTCGCAGCTGCTTGCGGTGGGCCGGACGGCCCACTATCGCAGGCGGCATGACCGCCCATTTCCTGTCCGACAATGCCGCCGCCCCCTGTCCGGAGGTGCTGGCCGCCATCACCGCGGCGGCTCCGGCCAGCGCCGCCGGCTATGACGGGGACGATTGGTCGCGCCGGCTCGATGCGCTGTTCACCGGCCTGTTCGGGCGCGAGTGCCTGGTGCTGCCGGTGGCCACCGGCACCGCTGCCAACGCGCTGGCGCTGGCCTGCCTGGCGCCGCCGTGGGGCGCCATCGCCTGCCACACCGAAGCCCA
>NZ_WMHO01000054.1 GCF_010994245.1 Sandarakinorhabdus rubra | reverse complement strand
CTGTCGCTGGCCGAGGCGGCGGCCTTCACGGTGGGGGCGCTCACCGCCTGGGTTGGGCTGATCGAGCGCGGGCGGTTGAAGGCCGGCGAGCGTGTGCTGGTGACCGGGGCCGGCGGCGGCATGGGCCGGGTGGCGGTGCAACTGGCCAGCCACATGGGCGCCCACGTGGTGGCGGTGGCGTCATCGGAAAGCCGCCTGCAGCTGGCCCGTGCGGCCGGCGCACACGAGGCCATCTTGATCGACCGCGACACGCCCGAGATCCCGGTGCGCGACATCGACCTGGTGTTCGATCCGGTTGCCGGCACGCTGGTGCTGCCGCTGTTGAAGACGCTGAGGCGCGGCGGGCGCTATGCCATCATCGGCTTTGTCGGCGGGCGAGGGCCGTCGGTCCCCTTGAATCGCCTGTTGCTGAAGGAGATCACGCTGATTGGTGTGCGCGCCGGCGAACAGGGCCGGCAGGACCCGGCCGCCGGCGCCCGCCACATGGCGGCAATCGACGCCCACGCCGCCCATCTGCGGCCGCACATTGGCCTGGAGTTGCCGCTGGCCCAGGTGCACGAAGCCTTTGCCGCGATGGGCGCCGGCCGCATCGACGGGAAGTGCGTGATCAGGCCGTGAAGGCCGCCCGCGTCGCCTCGTCGGCCGGGAACAGCAGTTCGAGCCTTAGATCGCGCACCGTCACGTCTTCGGATGTGCCGCACTGGGCAACCACCGACAGGAAGCTGAGCACGCCGGCCGGCCCGCGATAGGAGACCGGCAGCACCGGCGACCGCGTGCGCGCTGCCGGGCGATACGGGTGACGGGCTGCGGCCGCGCGGGTGACTGCGATCAGATCGGCCAGCACCGGATCATCGCCGGCCAGGGACTGTTCCAGCGCCAGCCGCTCCAGGCTTTCATGCAGCACTTCCGGCAGATTGGCGATGAACTCAACAGCGCGCGGATGGCAGGCGGTGAGGCGGAACACGTTGGGGGGGGCGTGCCACCCCTCCAGCAAGGGCGTCAACATCGCCGCGGCCGACGGGCTGGCCTCCAGCACGTTCCAGTGCCGGTCACACAGCAGCGCCGGGAAGGGGGCGTGATTGTGCATCATGGTCTGCAGGATGGTGCGGAACGGGGCGATGGCGTCTGATGCCAGTGGCGAGGCCGGATAGGCGCTGGCGAAGCCGGCAGCATTGAGCAGGTGATTGCGCTGCGCCAGCGGCAGGGCCAGCGCCTCGGCGAGCGTCAGCACCATCTCGCGGCTGGGCATCGCCCGCCCGGATTCCAGGAAACTCAGGTGCCGCGCGCTCACCCCGGCTTCAAGGGCGAGGGCAAGCTGGCTGATGCGCCGGCTGCCCCGCGCCGCCTTGAGGGCAGTGCCGAACGGGCCGGGATCGGAGAGGTCGGGACGGGTTGCCATGGCCGCATCCTGCCAGAGGATTGTCGCCGCGCAATGACGTCGGAGGTAAGGCTGGCCTTGACCTGCCGCGGGACGCCTACTGCGGCAAGGGGAAGTGCAGGAGGTCGGCGACGGGCGCGGCCGGATTGGCAACACCGTTCACGACATTGCTGGCCAGGGCGAACAGCGCCCGCTCATGATCGCCCATGAAGAGGGCAATGCGCGCGGCCTCGGCGTCTTCCTCCGGCGAAACCAGGGTCGCCAGTTCCTCGTAGCGCGCCAGGTAGGTGGACTGTACGGTTTCGCCGAGCAGGACGAAGCGCTCGCGCCAGGGCAGGCCATTGATCGGTTCGGCCCCGGCCGCCGCACCTGCGCTGATGCCTGCACTGTCGTGCAGCGGCAAGCCCAGCCGGGCCAGCAGCGGCCGCATCAGCGCCTTGCCCTCGGTCTCGGCCTGCAGGAGGGTGCCGAGTATGTAGCGCTGCTCGTCTGTCTCGGCGCCGGCCAGCATCACGGCAAAGGCCGCTTCCCCGGCATGCTCACCCAGGTAGACATCCATCAGGCATTCGCGGAACAGCGTCGAGACCATGGCTTCCCCCCTCCATGTCGGTTGTGCAGCCTATGGCACGGGGGCAGATTGTCAAATTGCCGACATGGGGAAAGGTGGGGTCAGGCACTGGCCGTCGGGCTTGCCGACAGGATTGCGTCGAAGCGGCGTTCGATCAGCTGCTGCAACACGCGAACATAGGGCACGCGCTTCAGCTGTTGAGGGTAGATGATCCAGATGCCGGCTTGATTGGGCAGATCAAAGCAGCATTGGATACGGACATCCGAGGCCGCCGTCACGATCTTGGGGACGATGCCGATGCCCTCGCCCGCAGCGATGAGACCGAGAATGGCCCGCCAGGAATTGGAGACGTGGCGAATGTCTGCACTGGGCGCCAGGTCGCGGATATGGCGGGCATGGACTTCATAACAGATCAGTGGATGGCGCAGCAGGTCATCGATCGCGAGGGGCGGGTCCGGATAGGCATGGCTGCAATAGACGGCGAGCGGATCCTCCCCCAGCCTGTGCCAGACAAGTCCGTCGTCAGCTGGTCCGGCTGTCGCGCGAACGGCAACATCAGCTTCACCGGCCGCGATATCCCTGGGGCTGGCGCTGACATCGAGCTCGGTGCTGACCTCGGGGTAGGCTTTCCGAAGCTCCGCCAGCGCCGGCAGCACGACCATTGGCACCAGAATTTCCTCGCACGTCACCTTCAGTGATCCGGAAACGCGTCGCTGCCGGCTTCGCGCCAGGTTCTCGAACTGTGCCGCCGCCGCATTCACGCCCATGGCAGCCTCCCGAATGGCAAGTGCATGGCTGGTTGGCACGTAGCGGCCATTTTCGAGCGAGAACAGGTCGACGCCCAGCGCGGCCTCGAGCATCGCGATCCGCCTGACACAGGTGGTCTGGTTGACCTTCAACGCCGCTGCGGCGCGCTTGCTGGAACCTTCCTCGAGCATGGCGAGGAAGAAGCGCAGATCATTCCAGTCGAGACGCATCGCTGGTCCCCAGGGGCTGCATTATTGCAACCATGTCTGCGACATTAGCAACTTCCTGTCGAGACTGGCGCGCGTAGCATCGGATCGAAAGAAGAATGATCATGATACTGCACGCCTCGCTCGTCGCCGACCGCCCCCGAGAAACGGCCCACTTCCTCGCGACACTGATGGGAGGGCAGGCCTTTGCAATGCGGGGGCCAGGCCAGGGCGCCTGGCACGCCGCCGGCGCTGATCCCATTGGGAACTACATCGAGGTGTTGTCGAACGGGACGCAGTTCCTTCCGGATGAGCACGGCAACGTCATGGTGAGCGAAGGCGCCCGCGCGCGTGCATCGGGGGCACATATCCTGATCGAGAGCACGCTGGACGAGCCTGGCATCATGAGCGCCGCGGCCGTCGCCGGGGTCATGGCGCGGAAGGTGACGAACGGCTTCTTCGACCTGATTGCCTGCTGGATCGATGATTGCCAGCTGGTGGAGGTGTTGTGCCCGCAGATGTCCCGGGCCTATCGCGCCCTATTCGAGCCTGAACGGCTGCAGGAACTGGCCGCGCGGCTGCCAACAGGCATTTCGTGAGCATCGGTGACGTCGGACGCCGCGGCTGGGGGAGGCCTCTCCTTGCATGTCCGGTCTTTCAGGCCGATGGAATGACAGGGGTGATCCCGGGTGGTAACCTGACTTTGATGCCGCCATGCGCTTGACGGTGACGAGGGGACGGGGCTGATCATGATCCACTTTGGCGACCCGCAGTTTCCGAACGATGTCTTCGTGCCCCATGGCTATGCCGAGCATCTTGTCGATCTTGGCGAGATTAGGATGAACTATGCCGTGGCCGGGCCTGACGATGCGCCCGCCCTGCTGCTGGTGCCGGGTCAGACCGAAAGCTGGTGGGGCTATGAGCCGGCGATGCGGCTGCTGGAAGACCGGTTCCGCCTCTATGCGGTCGACCTGCGCGGGCAGGGGCGCTCATCGCGCACGCCGGGTCGCTACACGATCGACAACATGGGCAATGATCTGGTGCGCTTCGTGCAGATCGTCATCGGGCGACCGGTGATTGTCTGCGGGCTGTCGTCGGGCGGCGTGTTGTCGGCGTGGCTGTCGGCCTATGCACCGCCGGGGCTGATCAAGGCGGCGCTGTATGAAGACCCGCCGCTGTTCGGCGCGGAATATCGCACCAGCCGTGGCCACAATCTGCATGGCAGCGCGGTGTCGCTGATCTTCGGGGGCTTTGCCAAATATCTGGGCGATCAATGGTCCATCGGCGACTGGCCCGGTTTCGTGCGGGAGGTGAAGACCAACATGCCGGCCGTGCTGGCCGCGCGCCCCTATGAACCGGCGGCACCGCCACAGATGCTGAAGGAATATGATCCCGAATGGGCGCGCAGAACGCTCGACGGCATGCTCTTTGCCAGCTGCGATCACGCCCGCATGCTGGCGCAAGTGAAGGTGCCGGTGCTGATGACCCACCATTATCGCGGCATCGATGCCGAAAGCGGCCTGTTCGTCGGCGCACTGTCGGATGAGCAGGCTGACCGCGTTGGCGAATTGGTGCGCGGCGCCGGCCAGCGCTATGAATGCCAGTCCTTCCCCGAGATGGGCCACATGATGCACATGCAGGACCCGGCGCTCTATGCCCGTGTCGTCGCCGATTGGGTGGCCACGCTCGATTAGGGCGCCGACAGTCAGGACTTTGCCCTTTTGGCCTACCCGCCCGGTAATTGCGGCGCGTTTCCGCTGCGCGCAACCTTGGTTCGTAAGACCAAGGGAGACGACGCCATGACACGCAATTTCTGGGAAAACTGCCTGCACGCCTGGGTGTGGATGACGATCGGATTTGGGTGCCTGTTTTCCGGCGCCGGGGTGCCAGGGCTCGATGGCGGCGCCGGGCTGTTTTATTGGGTGGTCAGCGGCGGCACGGTGAATGCGGGTGACTTCGATACGGCGGGGATGCGGATATCCGTCGCGCTGATTGGCGCGGTGATGCTGGGCTGGGGCTGCGCAATGCTCGCCGTGTGGCGGGTGAGCGGGGCCAATCCGGCGGTGTGGCGCGGGCTCTCCCGGGCGGTGCTGATCTGGTATGTGGTGGACTCGGCGCTGTCGGTGGCGACGGGCATGCCGCTCAACGCGGTCAGCAACACGCTGTTCCTGACGTTGTTCCTGGTGCCGGCGGTGAAGTTGGGGTTCTTCAGCCGGGAAACGGCGTCCAGATCACCTGCCTGATGTCGGTGCCGCCTAGCGCCAGCAGGGCGAGGCGTTCGAAGCCCAGCGCCACGCCGCTGGCCGGCGGCATATGCGACAACGCCTCGATGAAATCCTCGTCGATCGGGTAACGGCGGCCATAGAGGCGCTGTTTCTCGTCCATGTCGGCTTCGAAGCGGCGGCGCTGCTCGGCCGCGTCGGTGAGTTCGCCGAAGCCGTTGGCCAGTTCCACGCCGCAGGCATAGGCCTCGAAGCGCTCGGCCCAGCGGGGATCGGCCGGCCAGGGCCGGGCCAGTGCAGCCTCGGCCACCGGATAATGGGTGAGGAAGGTGATGCGGCCATGGCCCAGCTGGGGCTCGATGGCCACGATCACCCGGCTGAACAGGTCTGACCAGGTGTCGTCGGCGCGCACGTCGAGACCGACACGCGCGACTTCGGCGGCGAGCGCGTCGCGGCTGTCGAGGCAGGCAGCCAGATCGATGCCGGCATGGCGGGCAAAGGCCTCGGCCACGCTCAGCATCTCGGGCTCGGCCATGGCATCACAGCTGCGGCCGCGCCAGCGCAAGGGGCCATCGCCCATGTGCTGAGCGGTGCGGACCAGCGCCAACGTATCGGCGATCACCTCCGTCCAGTCGGCACCCGATTCCGCTGTTGCCGCGCGATACCATTCCACCATGGTGAATTCCGGGCTGTGGAGCGGGCCAAGCTCGCCATTGCGCCACACCCGGGCAAAATCGACGATGCGCGTCTCGCCGGCAGCGAGCAGCTTCTTGGCGGCAAACTCCGGGCTGGTGTGGAGATAGCGCGTTTCGGCCGGGCCGCCCTCGGGCTGCCACAGCACGGGAAAGCCGTGCAGGTGGGTTTCGTTGCCCGGCGAGACCTGGACAGCGCCGCACTCCACCTCGATGAACCCGGCGCTGGCGAACCACTGGCGCAGCGCCGCCTTGATGCGGGTGCGGCCCAGCAGGAACGGGCGCCGGTCGGCATGGATGTCGGCGTGCCAGAAGGGGCGACCAGAATCGGAACGCGTCATGATTTTCCTTGAACAGTGCAGCGGCCATGCCCTAACGCGCCGCAGTGCGCGCCATCGCGCTTAGGGGATATCATGGTCAAGGACATCGCCAGCAATTTCCGCAAGGGTCAGGTCATCGAGCACGAGGACGGGCAGCTCTATGTCGTCCTCAAGGCCGAGACGTTCCGCCCCGGCAAGGGCACGCCAACCACCACCATCGACATGCGGCGCATCGCCGATGGCGTGAAGACGGTGATCACCGTGAAAACCACTGACAGCCTGGAACGGGCGTTCGTGGAGGAAGTGTCCCACAATTATCTCTACAAGGACGGTGAGGAATATATCTTCATCAACAACGAGAGCTATGAGCAGATCAGCCTGACCGAGGCGATGATCGGCGACGGCATCGCCTTCCTGCAGGAAAATGCCGAGTGCAAGATCCTGATGTTCGACGGCAAGGCCATCACCATCACCCTGCCGACCCGCGTCACGATGGAAATCATTGCCACCGAACCGGTGGTGAAGGGCCAGACCGCCAGCTCCAGCTACAAGCCGGCCACGGTGGAATCCGGCGCCCGCGTGATGGTGCCGCCGCATATCGAGGTGGGCACCCGCATCGTCATCAACACCGAGGATTCGAGCTACGTGGAGCGCGCCAAGGACTGAGCGGCGCGCCACGGCGGGCAGATGTGGAGGGCCGGGGGCAGCGCCGGCCCTTTTTCGTTGCTGGCCAGATGGCTTGTGAAAAAAAGCGATTGCAGCGGGCAGGACAATCAATTTCTCCAATCGTCGTGCGCATAGGTAACTTCACCCTGTTCCAACAACGGAAAGGGGAGCATCATGCACCGCACATTCGCATCCATCGTGGCGCTGGCCGTGGCCGGGATGGCCGTTGGCGCCGCCAACGCGCAGGAGGCCCGCATGGCCACAAGCCCGACCGCAAACACGTCGCCGCAATATTGGTGGCCCGAACTGGTCGACCTGTCACCGCTCAGGCAGCACGCGCCGTCGTCCAACCCCTATGGCGATAATTTCAACTATGCCGCCGAGTTCGCCAAGCTCGACCTGAAGGCCGTGAAGGCCGACGTCGAGAAGGTGCTGACCACCAGCCAGCCCTGGTGGCCGGCCGACTATGGCCATTATGGCCCGTTCATGATCCGCATGGCTTGGCACAGCGCCGGCACCTATCGCATCGCCGATGGCCGCGGCGGTGCCGGTGGCGGCCAGCAGCGCTTCGAGCCGCTGAACTCGTGGCCCGACAACGCCAACCTCGACAAGGCGCGCCGCCTGCTGTGGCCGGTGAAGCAGAAATATGGCCGCGCGCTGAGCTGGGCCGACCTGATGGTGCTGGCCGGCAACGTCGCGCTGGAATCGATGGGCTTCAAGACCTTCGGCTTCGGCGGCGGCCGCACCGACGACTGGGAGGCCGACAAGGTATACTGGGGCCCGGAAGCCAAGATGCTTGAGGACAAGCGTTACAGCGAGGGCCGCAAGCTGGCCAACCCGCTGGGCGCCGTGCAGATGGGCCTCATTTATGTGAACCCGGAAGGCCCCAATGGCGTGCCCGATCCGCTGGCCGCCGCGCGCGACATCCGCGAAACCTTCGGTCGCATGGCGATGAACGATGAGGAAACCGCCGCGCTGATCGCCGGTGGCCACACCTTCGGCAAGGCGCACGGCGCGGCTGCGGCCAGCAACGTCGGCAAGGAGCCTTCGGCCGAGAGCCTCGAAAAGCAGGGCATGGGCTGGGAGAACAAGTACGGCACCGGCAAGGGCGCCGACACCATCACCTCGGGCCTGGAAGGCGCGTGGAGTGCCAACCCGACTGCCTGGACGATGCAGTACCTGGAAAACCTCTACGGGTTCGAATGGGTGAAGACCAAGAGCCCGGCTGGCGCCACCCAGTGGGAGCCGAAGAACGCCGCCGAGGTGAAGTCGGTGCCCGATGCCCACAAGCCGGACACGTTCCACGCGCCGATCATGTTCACGACCGACCTCGCGCTGCGTGAGGATCCGGCCTATCGCAAGATCACCCAGGGCTGGCTGAAGAACCCAAAGGCGTTCGAGGATGCCTTCGGCCGCGCCTGGTTCAAGCTGACCCATCGCGACATGGGACCGCTGAACCGGTACATCGGCGCCGATGTGCCCAAGCAGGTACTGATCTGGCAGGACCCGGTGCCGCCTGTCACCCATGCGCTGGTGACCGCGGCCGATGTCGCCGATCTGAAGGGCAAGGTGCTGGCCAGCGGGCTGAGCGTGCCGGAATTGGTGCGCACCGCATGGTCGGCCGCCGCCTCCTATCGCGGTACCGATCGGCGTGGCGGCGCCAACGGCGGCCGGCTGCGGCTGGCTCCGCAGAAGGACTGGGCGGTGAACAACCCGGCGGAACTCGCCAAGGTGCTGCCCGTGCTGGAGCGCATCGCCGGCGATTTCAACAAGGCAGCGCCGGGCGGCCGCAAGATCAGCGTGGCAGACATGATCGTGCTGGCCGGCAATGCCGCGGTGGAAAAGGCCGCTGCCGACGCCGGCGTGAAGATCAGCCTGCCGTTCACGCCGGGCCGCACCGATGCCAGCCAGGCGCAGACCGACGTGGCCAGCTTTGCCGTGCTGGAGCCCAAGGCCGATGGCTTCCGGAACCACTGGACGCCGGACAGCCCCTTCAACCCCACCACCTCGATGGTCGATCGCGCCAGCCTGCTGGGGGTGACGGTGCCGGAGATGACCGTGCTGGTCGGCGGCCTGCGCGCGCTCGACGCCAATGCCGGCGGCAGCAAGGTCGGCGTGTTCACCAACCGCCCGGGCGTTCTGACCAACGACTGGTTCGTGAACCTGCTCGGCATGGAGACCAAGTGGCAGAAGTCCGCCACCGAAGGCCTCTATGACGGCGTTGACCGCACGACGGGCGCGAAGAAGTGGACGGCCAGCCCGGTGGACCTGCTGTTCGGCAGCCATGCCGAACTGCGCGCCGTGGCCGAAGTCTATGGCGCCAGCGACGGCCATGCGAAGATGGTGCAGGACTTTGCCAAGGCCTGGACCAAGGTGATGGACAACGGTCGCTGAGTGGGGGCGCTCGGCGCTCCAGTCGATCGAACATCCAAAAGAGGGGCGGCGCCGCATGTTGGCGCCGCCCCTTCCTTTTGTCCTGAGATGGCCGTTGTGTCGCCATCGCTCAGGCATACAGGCCGGCCCGCGATGCAAGATCGAACAGGAAGCTGGCATCGAGTGCCATCAGGTAGAGGGTGCTGAGCAGCACGGCGCCCATGGCGCCGAAGAATTCGCGGTTGTTGGTCATGACAATCTCCCTTGGGTTTGGTTTATTCCGTCGGAAGTGGATGGGCGTGTTCTGGTTCCGACAGGATCCAGATAGAACTTGGAAGGATGGCGCCGACAGGGCAGAAACCCGATGAATCCCCGATGATGGACCGATGAACAGCAGCGACGACCAGTCCCCGATCCTGTTGGCCAGTTGTGCTGATTTCAGCATTGGCAATCTTGAGGTCCGTCCATCGCTGCGCGAGATTTCCCACGCCGGGGTGGTGACCACGCTGGAACCGCGCGTGATGCAGGTGCTGGTGCTGCTGGTTGACATGGCCGATCGCACGGTCTCGCGTGACCTGATGGTGGCACGCTGTTGGAACGGCACCTTTGTGGGGGACGATGCCATCCAGCGCTGCATCTCTCGTCTGCGCAAGCTGGGACAGTCCAGCGGCGCCTTCCAGATCGAGACGCTGACGCGTGTGGGCTATCGCCTCACCCCGCACACGCCGCAGCCGGTCATCACTGCCAACGCCGCCAGTGACTGCCTGCTGGCCGTGCTGCCCTTCGACAACCTGTCGGCCGATCCGGCCTTCGATGTCTTTGCCGATGGCGTTTCGGAAGAGATACTGCAGTCGATCGCGCGTGGTTCCTCGGTACGGGTGATCGGGCGCACGTCCAGTTTCCAGTATCGTGGTGCCGACAAGCAGGTGCCGCGCATCGCCCGCGAGCTGGGCGTGACCCATGTGCTCGATGGTTCGGTGCGCCGATCGGGACGCCATGTCCGGGTGGCAGCGCAACTGGTGCGGATCAGCGACCAAGAGATGCTGTGGACGCAGCGCTTTGACGGCGACATCGACAATCCTTTCGACCTGCAGGACGAGGTGGCGCGCGGTGCGATGACGGCGCTTGACGGCATGATCCGGCAGCCTGGAACGGCGAAGCGCCTGTCTGGCCTGATGTTCGATACCATCCTGTCGCTGCGGCAGGCCCTGCACAGCGGGATGACCAAAGGCGCGGACGTCGTGACCCTGCCGGCCCTGCGCGCGGCCCAGCCCGACAATGCCGAGGCCTGGGGGCTTTTCGCCAACCTGCGGGCGGCGCAGCGCTGGAGCGCGACGGCGGCCGATGAACCCCGTCTGCGCAGTGAAGCGCAGATCGCTGCCGAGCAGGCGCTGGCCATCGATCCAAACTGCGGTGAGGCCCACAAGGCGCTGTTCATGCTGGAACCGCCAGCCGGGCGCTTTGCGGCCTGCGAAGACCGGCTGGAACGGGCCCGCCTTGCCGCACCTGCCGACACCGAGATCCTGTGGTCTCTCTACTTCCACTATCTCTCGGTTGGCCGGCTCGGCCAGTCCTTTGCCATGGCCGAACTGGCGTGGCGGCTCGATCCACTGCGGCCGCCCAACGTCATCGCCTATGCCAACGCGCTGTTCACCGCTGGTCAGACAGGTCAGTCCCTGACCCTGATGAGCGCCGCGGTGGAACGTTGGCCGCACGATGCCAGCGTGATGGCGGTGACGCTGTGGACCGCCGCCGTGGCTGGCGAGGCTGGAATGGTGCGCGATCTGCTGCGGCCCGGCTGGCGCGAGCGTTATGGCAGGACCGTGCTGATGGACAATGCGGTGTTTGCCGCCGAAGGCCTCATAAGTGATCCGGCTGCACTGGGGCGCGCGGCAACGGCGCGCCTGGAGGCGCGGGTGGCTGCTGGACGCAACGATATCAGCCTGATCGGCATCTGCGCCTTTCTCGGCATGGACCTTGATGCCCTCTATGATCTGGTTGATCGGATGCCAGTGGAACAACTCCAGCAGCCGGGCAGCCTGTTGCCGCTGGTTGACGGCCTGTCGCACCTGTTCCTGCGCATGAACAGTCGCCTGCGCGAAAGCCCGCGGTTCGTGCAGCTGTGCCGGCGCCTCGGACTGGTCGATTACTGGCAGGGCGGCGGACACTGGCCGGAGTGCGTCGCCGAAGTTGCTTGCCGCTATGACTTCATGGCGCTGAGCACGAGAGGCGCGCCGGCATGATCGGCGGCGTTCTGCAGGGCCATGTCTTCATCGCCACCAGTCTCGACGGCTTCATCGCCCGCGATGATGGCAGCATCGACTGGCTGAATGCCGCCAATGCCGCCGGCGAGGACCATGGCTATGGCGACTTCATTGCCGGCATGGATGCCATCCTGATGGGTCGGGAGACGTTCCGGACGGTGGCGGGGTTCGAGCCCTGGCCGTTCCAGCTGCCGGTGCTGGTGCTCAGCCGCACGCAGGATTCGGCCCTGCTGCCGGCCTGGCTGGCCGAGCGCGTGGCCATCGTGCGCTCATTGCCCGAAGCGACGGCGCTGGCGGCGGCGCGTGGTTGGCGCAATCTCTACATCGACGGCGGCGAGACGATCCGCAGCGCGTTGGCCGCCGGGCTGGTGCGGTCGCTGGTGATCAGCCGGCTGCCGGTGCTGCTGGGGCAGGGGCGGCCGCTGTTTGGGCCGCAAGTGACGGATGTCGAAGTCCGCCATGTCTGCACGCGCAGCTTCCCATCCGGTCTCGTGCAGTCGCGGTACGAATGGCCCTGACAGACATCGGCCCGCCGCACGATGCGTGCAGCGGGCCGATCATGCCATGTTGGTGCGATCAGGCAGCGATCTGGCGCCGGCGGCGCTGGGCTGCACCAGCCAGGCCAAAGCCCATGATCAGCATCGCCCAGCTTGCCGGTTCCGGCACCGCGCCAATGCGCCTGCTGAGGCTGATGTCATCAAACGCGGCTCCGTTGAAGGCGCGCACCGCGATGCCATTGTTGTTGGCGTTGGTCAGTCCGGATGCCACCAGAGAGGCGAGCAGCGTGGTGCCATCGCTGTCATACAGGTTGCCGGTGATGCTGCTGGCGCCGAACAGGACTTCGGCGCGATACCATTTGTCGGGGCTGAAGGTGAACGACGCCGTGTTCAAATTCTGAAACCCAAATGCCGAATTGTTCTGAAAGAGCAGTTCCTGGGTGTTGAAGGCCACGACAAAGCTTGAGGCGCCGGCAGCACTGGCGCCAAAGCCGAGGTAGAAGCGACCGCCTGCCGGCGCCCCCACAGTGCTGCTGCTGCGGGTCCAGGCTGACAGCACGGAGCCGGTGCCAGCCGTGGTGTCTGTCCTGTAGTGCCACGAGTTGCCGCCGGCAGTCGCTCCGGTGGCGCCAAAGCTGCCCGCGAAGGCGCCTGCGGCACTGATGACGGGCGGAACTGAGCCAAACTCTGTCCAGGCGGCTCCAAAGGCACCGGTTTCAAAATCTTCCACGACAGTCGCATGGGCGGTCGTGCCAGCCAAAACCAGTGACGCAGCCGCTAAAGACGCCATTCTAACCATATGAACCCCCCGATCACAGGCTGCGGTCCAGACAATACCGGACAGCCGCGGAACGAAGGCTAATTAGAGTTATTGCTTTGTCAATAATTCATACAGGAATCAGGCGCGCCCGGAATAGAGCAGGCTGCCTTCGGGCAGGCGTGCCAGCACAAGCTCCACATCGGCGCCGGAAAAGGCGAAGCAGCCTTCCGAGCGCCCCAGCTTGCCGGTCTGCTGCAGCACGGCCGGCTCGCAATACCAGGCGCCGTGGATGACGATGGCGCGCGCCATCGCCGTTTCATTCTCCGGATCCAGCCCGATCAGCCGGCGTGAGCGGCCATGCTGGCCCACATAGGTGGGGCCGGTGAGATAGGCGCCGGCGCTGCTGGCCGCCGAGCCGGGACGGGCGGAAAACTGCCGTAGGAAGCCGGTGTGTGCCGGATCGGAGCCCCGGCCATGGGCGACTCGCAGGGCGGTGACCTGGTTGCTGCCCGGCGCGAACAGGAAGAAGCGCGGCGCGGCGCTGTGCAGGCTGTAATCCGCGATCGCCACCACATCCTTGTGCGGCAGGCGCGCGGCGTGGCGATCAAAGGCGGCGCGCGCCTGTTCGAGCAGGCGGGGATGCGGCGCTGCAGGCGGCGGGGCAGCCAG
>NZ_WMHO01000053.1 GCF_010994245.1 Sandarakinorhabdus rubra | reverse complement strand
GCCGGGCACTGGGGCAAAGCGGGCCGGGCCGCCCGCCGGATCGGCCGGCGGGTCGCCGCGCAGCGCCACGATATGGCGCACGCCGGCCGCCCAATAGTCATCGGCGATGGTCTCCAGCTCGTCGGCAGTGGCGTTGACGCAGGTGAGATGGGCAGCGGCCGCCACCGGCGTTTCCAGCGCGATGCGTGCCACCGTGGCGTGGGTGCGCTCGCGCGTGGAGCCACCGGCCCCATAGGTGACCGAGAAGAAGCGGGGCCCAAGCGGCACCAGCGTTTCCACCGCCTGCCAGAGGCTTTCCTGCATCGCCGGCGTCTTGGGCGGGAAGAATTCGAAACTCACCTGCAAGTCGCCGGGCAGATCGGCAAACAGCGGGCTGTTCAGCGCGCGCGCCGCTTCCGCCATCTGGTTCAGGGTCAGGGCCGTCATCAGGGCTTCCTTCCGATCCACAGGGTCACGCCCAGCTCCGTGCGGGCCTCGGGCGGCAGCCGTGCCGCCACCTCGCCTTGCAGCCCGGCCTCGGCCAGCCAGGCCAGCACCGCCTCTTCGGCAAATCCCAGCCGCAGGTGACGGCGCTCGGCGCGCAGCGCCTCGTTCTCGTGGGGCATCAGATCAACCACCAGCAGCCGGCCACCGGGGCGCAGCACGCGGCTGCTCTCGGCCAGCACAGCGGCGGGATCGTCGGCAAAATGCAGCACCTGGTGCAGCACGATCGTGTCGGCCGCCGCGGCGCCGAGCGGCAGCGCATACATGTCACCGGCCTGCACGCGGGCCTGCGCCAGCCCCGCCGCATCCAGCCGGTTGCGGGCCAGGCGCAACATTTCCGGGCTGCGGTCGATGCCCAGCGCTGTCCTTGCCTGCCCGCCCAGCAGTTCGATCATGCGCCCCGTGCCAGTGCCGACATCGACCAGATCGCCCAATGATCCACCATCGAGAAGTGCCGCGCGGATCGCCGCTTCCACCCCGGCCTCGCGGCTGTGCAGCGAGCGCTCCTGTTCCCATGCCGCGGCGTGATCGTCGAACCAGGCCTCCACCGCGGCGCGGCGCTCGGCGCGCACCACGGCCAGCTGTTCGCGATCGGCAGCGGCCAGATCATCAGCCCCGGCAAGTGCGTCGATGGCCGCCAGCACGGGCGACGTGGTGGCGGCGGGGCCGAGCCGCACGAACACCCATGCGCCCTCCTTCACCCGCTCGACCAGACCGGCCTCGGCCATGATCCTGAGGTGACGGGAGACGCGCGGCTGGCTCTGCTGGAGAACGCGGGCAATCTCGCCAACGGCGAGTTCCAGCCCGCGCAACAGCAGCAGGATGCGCAGGCGGCTGGGATCACCCAGCGCGCGAAAAATGGCCAGCAGAAGCTCCACACATGTTGATATAAAGATATCTTTATATCCGTCAAGCGCCAGCGCCGCCTGTTGCCGAAGCGGTTTTGGCATGTCAACCAAGGCCATGCGCCGCCCGCCCGCCCTTCTCCTCGTGGCCTTGCTGCTGCCGCTGGCGGCCTGCACGACCACCGGCAGCACCGATCTGTCGCGCGCCGAGGCCGACCCGTGGGAGCGCAGCAACCGCCGCGTGTGGGCCTTCAACAAGGGGCTGGACCGCTGGGTGGTGAAGCCGGTGGCCAGCGGCTATCGCGCCGTGGTGCCCAAACCGGCGCGCACCGCTGTGTCCAACGCCTATGGCAATTATGGCGAGCCGGCGAACTTCGTGAACGCCGTGCTGCAGGGCAAGTTCGCGCAGGCCTTCCGCACGCTTGATCGCTTCCTTCTCAACAGCACGCTGGGGGTGGCCGGTGTCGCCGATGTCGCCACTGGGCTGGGCCGGCCCAAGGAGCCGGAGGATTTCGGCCAGACGCTGGCGCGCTGGGGGGTGAAGGCCGGGCCCTACATGGTGCTGCCGCTGTTCGGCCCCTCCACCTTGCGCGACGGCATCATGACGCCTGTCGATTTCTTCATCGATCCGGCCGATTTCATCCGCAATGCCTGGCTGTCACCGGGGTGGGATGTGCGGATCGCGGTGGCCGGCGGGCGTATCCTCAACGCCCGCAACAATTTGATCGAGACCGGGGCGGACGCGCTGCTGGCCGACAGTCTCGATGATTATGCGCTGGCCCGCTCGGCCTTCCTGCAGCGGCGGCGACTGCAATTGTTCGACGGCCAGCTGCCGGCAGAGGAAGACCCATTCGCCGAGCCCGCAGAACCAGAGCCCGCCGCCGAGCCGCCGGCCCCTGCATCGCCGACCCCGGCACTGCCAGCGGCCGCTCCTACACCCTGATCGCCGCTCCCATCACCAGTGGCACCAGCGGCTTCATCGCGCCGAAGGCCGGTTCCTCCTCCAGGGCCGGCAGGGGATCGAGCTGGAACCCGGCTGCCCGCACCAGCGCCGCCGACGGCCGGTCGAGATGGCAGCCCACGCCGATCACCTTCTGGATCGGGGTCAGCCGGTGCTGCCAGCGCTGGCGGGCAGGATCATCGGACAGCACATGTTCAAGGAACAGGAAACGCCCGCCCGGTTTCAGCACGCGCTTCACCTCGGCCAGCACCTGGCCGACGTCGGCAACGCTGCACAGGGTGAGGCAGCAAACCACCGTGTCAAAGCTGGCATCGCCGAACGGCAACCGCTCGCCGGCGCCGGGGACGGAGCGGACCGGCACCGGGCTGTCCTTCAGCCGGGCCGCCGCACGCCGGTTCATGCCTTCGGACGGCTCGACGACCGTCAGGCTGGAGACGGTCGCGGGATCATAGAAGGGCAATGTCGCGCCAGAGCCGAAGCCGATTTCGAGAACGTCGCCGCGTGCGCCCGCGACCAGCGCCTGCCGCCGTGCCATGATGCGCGGATGGGACAGCGTGGCATCGAGCAGCCAGGGAAAGATGGTTTCGCTGTACAGGCCCATGCGCGAATGGTGGCACGGGCTTGGCGGGCCGGCCAGCGCTGGTTATCGTGAGGACATGTCCCGCCCTGCCCTCGCGCTTGTTCTCCTGCTGCTGACTGCCTGCGGCAAGCAGGAAGAGGCCCCACAGGGCAACCAGCAGGCCGTGATCGACAAGGCCAATGCCGACGTGGCTGCCGCGTCAGCAGAGGCCGACGCGCCGTCTCAGCCGTAGAGCATCCGCCCTGTCAGGGCGACATGGTGGTCGATAAGGGCCTCACGCTCCGCCCAGGGAAAATCCGGCCGGGCCAGCAGCAAAGCCACCAGCCCGTGCAGCGCCGCCCAGGCCGACTGGGCGGCAATGTCGGCCGCCGCGCCATGCGTCTGCGCCACAGCAGCGTGCAGCACGGCATAGGCGTCCAGCCCGGCCGCCAGCACGTCACCCCGCTCCGCGCGGCTGTGATCGGGAAGATCGGCCATGAAGGCCACGCGATAGGCGGTCGGATGGTCGAGCCCGAAGCGCACATAGGCGCGCGCCAGGCGGTCGAACCGCGCCGCGCCCGCCGCGCCGCTGCTGGCCGCATCCAGGCGCTGGCGCAATTCACCAAAGGCCCGGCAGCAGATCGCCACCGCAATGGCATCGCGGCTGGGGAAAAAGGCATAGAGCGAGGGCTGGCTGATCCCCACGGCTGCCGCGATCTGCCGGGTCGTCACCTGGCGCACGCCGTGGGCGACGAACAGCGCACCGGCGGCGGCCAGGATCTGCTCTCGGCGGGGGGGCGCATCGGTCTCGCTCACGCCCCAATCTGTCCCATTGACTTCCGCTGTCAACCTATCAATGATAGGTTGACACTCGCGGCCCCCTTCCCTCCCTCCCGGCAGCCGCGCCGGGCTGCCACGGAGCCGCCGCATGGCCAGCCGTCAGCAAAGCCGTCCTGCCACTGCTGTTGCCGCCCGCTATGGCCCGGTGGCGCTGGTCACCGGTGCCTCCGATGGCATCGGACGGGCCTGCGCCGAACGGCTGGCCGCCGCCGGCTTCGCGCTCGTGCTGGTGGCGCGGCGGCAGGCCGAACTGGACTCGCTGGCAGACCGGCTGAGGGCGCGCCATGGCATCGTCTGCCACGTGCTGGCCGCCGATCTGGGAACCAGCGCCGGCATTTCAGCCACCTGCGAGGCCGCCGCCAGCCATGATATCGGGCTGTTCGTGGCGGCGGCGGGCTTCGGCACCGCGGGACCGTTCCTCGCCAACGATATCGAGACCGAGCTGGCGATGATCGATGTCAACTGCCGCGCTGTGGTCGCCCTCACCCACGCTCTCGCGGCGCAGATGCGCGGCCGTGCTGGCAGGCGCAGCGCCATCGTGCTGCTGTCCTCGTTGGTCGGCTTCCAGGGCGTGCCGCGCGCCGCCAACTATGCCGCCACCAAGGGCTTCATCCAGGTGCTGGCCGAAGGGCTGCGGCTGGAACTGGCCGGCGATGGAATCGATGTGCTGGCGGTCGCACCCGGCCCGGTGAAGAGCGGCTTTGCCGCCCGCGCCGGCATGACCATGGGGCTGGCGGACACGCCGGATGCGGTGGCCCGCGGCATCGTGGCCTCGCTGGGCCACGCCGGCACCGTGCGCCCCGGCTGGCTGGCCAAGGGGCTGGAATTCGCGTTGATGCCACTGCCGCGGCGCGGGCGAACCCTGATCCTGCAGCAGGTGATGGCGGGAATGACCCGGTGACCACGGCCATCGAGGCCCGGCGCCAGGCCATCCTGCACGGGTCGATCGCACCGACACTGGCCCGGCTGACGGCGCCGGTTATCCTTGTGATACTCGCGCAGACCTTCGTGGCGATGCTGGAGGCCTGGTGGGTGAGCCGGCTGGGCACGGCGGCCGTGGCCGGGGTTGCGCTGGTTCTGCCGGTCTTCGTGCTGATGGGCACGATGTCGAACGACGGCATCGGCGGCGGCGCGACGGCGGCGGTGGCGCTGGGCGCACCGCTCGCCACGCTGTTCCTGATGGCAATGGCGGGGCTGATGCTGTTCGGGCTGGTCAATGCCGCGGCGGTGTGGCGGTTGCGAGCGCGGGGGCAGTAGAGAGAAGGAAGAAAGAGGCGCGGCAAAGCCGCGCCGTCAGACGAATCAAAAAGGGGCGGCCGTGGGGCCGCCCCTTTTCGTTCGCTGGCCGGATTTCATTGAGTCTGGCGGCAGCTTGCGCTGCCGCCAGCCAACTCAATCTCAGAAATCCATGCCGCCCATGCCGCCCATGCCGCCGGGCATGCCGCCGCCGGCGCCGCCCTTTTCGTCGGCGGGCAGGTCGGTGATGGCTGCTTCGGTGGTGATCAGCAGCGAGGCGACCGAGGCCGCATCCTGCAGCGCGGTGCGCACCACCTTGGTCGGATCGATCACGCCGGCCTTGACCAGGTTTTCATACACCTCGGTCTGGGCGTTGAAGCCGATGGTGGTGTCGCCACCTTCCAGCAGCTTGCCCGACACCACGCCGCCATCATGGCCGGCGTTGCTGGCGATCTGGCGCAGCGGGGCAGTGATCGCCTTGCGGATGATGTCGATGCCGCGGGTCTGGTCGTCGTTGGCGCCCTTCAGGCCATCGAGCGCCTTGGTGGCATAGAGCAGCGCAGTGCCGCCGCCCGGCACGATGCCTTCTTCAACGGCGGCGCGGGTGGCGTGCAGGGCATCGTCAACCCGGTCCTTGCGCTCCTTCACCTCGACTTCGGTCGAACCGCCGACCTTGATCACGGCGACGCCGCCGGCCAGCTTGGCCAGCCGCTCCTGCAGCTTCTCGCGGTCATAGTCGCTGGTGGTGACTTCGATCTGGGCGCGGATCTGTTCGACACGGCCCTTGATCGCGTCGGCCGAGCCTTCGCCATCAACGATGGTGGTGTTGTCCTTGTCGATGGTGACGCGCTTGGCCTTGCCCAGCATGGCGAGCGTCACGTTCTCCAGCTTGATGCCCAGGTCTTCGCTGATCATCTCGCCATTGGTCAGGATGGCGATGTCTTCCAGCATTGCCTTGCGGCGATCACCGAAGCCCGGCGCCTTGACGGCGGCAACCTTCAGGCCACCGCGCAGCTTGTTGACCACCAGGGTGGCCAGCGCTTCGCCTTCCACGTCTTCGGCGATGATCAGCAACGGACGGCCCGACTGCACCACCGCTTCCAGCACCGGCAGCATCGCCTGCAGGTTGGAGAGCTTCTTCTCGTGGATAAGGATGTAGGGGTTGTCGAGCTCCACCTGCATCTTCTCGGCATTGGTGATGAAGTAGGGACTCAGATAGCCACGGTCGAACTGCATGCCTTCGACCACGTCCAGCTCGCTGTCCATGCCCTTGGCTTCTTCGACGGTGATCACGCCTTCCTTGCCGACCTTTTCCATGGCCTTGGCGATCATGTCACCGATTTCGGTCTCGCCGTTGGCCGAGATGGTGCCGACCTGGGCGATTTCCGACGAGCCAGACACCGGCTTGGAACGCGCCTGGAGATCAGCCACCACCTTGGTGACGGCCAGATCGATGCCGCGCTTCAGGTCCATCGGGTTCATGCCGGCGGCAACCGACTTCATGCCTTCGCGCACGATGGCCTGGGCCAGCACTGTGGCGGTGGTGGTGCCGTCACCGGCAGCGTCGTTGGTCTTGGAAGCGACTTCGCGCACCATCTGGGCGCCCAGGTTCTCGAACTTGTCCTTCAGTTCGATTTCCTTCGCGACCGACACGCCGTCCTTGGTGATGCGCGGGGCGCCGAACGACTTTTCGATGACCACGTTGCGGCCCTTGGGGCCGAGCGTCACCTTCACCGCATCGGCGAGGATGTCGACACCGCGGATGATGCGCTCACGCGCGTCGCGGCTGAACTTCACGTCCTTGGCAGCCATGTTGCAAATCCCTTTGTTTCACGCCGGCCAGGCCGGCATGGCAGATTGAACGAAAATCGGCCCGCCAGCTGTGGCAGGCCAGCGGCCTTACGCGGCCTTGCGGGCTTCGGCGGTCGCCGTGATGATGCCCAGAATGTCGCTTTCCTTCATGATCAGAAGGTCTTCGCCATTCAGCTTCACCTCGGTGCCCGACCACTTGCCGAACAGGATGCGATCGCCTTCCTTCACCTCCAGCGGGGTGATGGTGCCGTTTTCGGCACGGGCGCCGGTGCCCACGGCCACCACTTCGCCTTCCTGCGGCTTTTCCTTGGCGCTGTCGGGGATGATGATGCCGCCTGCGGTCTTTTCTTCGGCAGCGACGCGGCGCACCAGCACGCGGTCATGAAGCGGACGGAATGCCATATGTCCCTCTCTCGTGTTTCGTGAATTTCGCCGCTGTTGGCACTCGACAGATGCGAGTGCCAACAGCTGTGTGCGCATATGGTTGTGGGGACCAGCGCCGTCAAGGCCCGCCGCCGCCATCGGCTGCCCTGCGACCCTTTTTTCCAGGCGCCCGGCTGGACAGGCGGCAAGAATGCGGGCGATAAACCCTTGATGCCCCACCGCCTTCCCGCCTCCAGCAGGCGCGCCATCCTGTCTGCCACGATCGCGTCGCTGTTGTTGACTGCCTGTGGCGGCGGCAGCCCGGGCGCCGGGCCATCACCGGCGCCAACGCCCACCCCGACGCCCACCCCAACCAGCAGTCAATGCACCCTGCGCGACCGGCAGCTGTGGGCCGAGGCGCAGATCCGTGAATGGTATCTGTTCCCCGAAACGCTGCCGGCCAGCATCAACCCGGCGCAATATGCGACGCTCGATGATTTCATCGACGCGCTCACCGCCACGGCGCGGGCACAGAACAAGGACCGCTTCTTCACCTTTGCCACCTCGATCGCCGAGGAGGATGCCTTCATCACGCAAGGCGAAACCGCCGCCTTTGGCGTCCAGCTGCGTTATGACAGCGCCAATCGCGAACTCACCGTGCTCGATGCATACGAGTTCGCGCCAGCGCTGACGGCCGGGATCGACCGCGGCGCCCGCATCACCGCCATCGGACCAAGCGAGCAGCAGCTGACCCCGGTGGCCGATCTGTTTGCCAGTGGTGGCAGCCTTGCGGTCGCCGATGCCTTCGGCCCGTCTGCCGCCGGCGTCACCCGCGCCATAAGGTTCGCCCCCGTCGGACAGTCGGAACGCACCGTCACCATCACCAAGGCCGTGTTCAACATCCCGCCGGTGTCGCCCCGCTTCGGCGTCTCGTTCCGGGCGGACACCAGTGGCACGGTCGGCTATGTCAATCTGCGCACGTTCATCAGTTCCGCGCGGGCGCCGCTGCGCGAAGCCTTCGACCGGTTTCGCAGCGCCGCCGTCGATCGCGTGATCATCGATTTCCGTTACAATGGCGGGGGCCTGGTCACCGTGGCCGAGGAGATGGGCGATCTGATGGGCCGAAACCGGCTGCCATCCGACGTGTTCAGCTTCACCCGCTTCCGCGCGTCCAAGAGCGCCGAGAATGAAACGCGCCTGTTCCGCCCGCTCAGCCAGAGCATTGCGCCCACAGGCCTGGCCTTCATCACCACCGAGGACAGCGCCTCGGCCAGCGAGCTGGTGATCAATTCGATGCTGCCCTACACGCAGGGCAACATCCACCTGGTTGGCAGCAACACCAGCGGCAAGCCGGTGGGCCAGATCGCCATCGATCGCCCGGCTTGCGACGACCGCCTGCGGATCGTCGCCTTCGCCACAGACAATGCCAACCGCCAGGGCGATTATTTCAATGGCCTTGCGCCTGATTTTGCAGCGCGCGGCGGCCGCACCTGCGCGGCGCAGGACATTCCCTCGCTGCAGATGGGTGAGCCCGGTGAATCGATGACGATGCGCGCCATGGACGCACTGCGTCCCGGCGGCAGCTGCCAGTCCTTCGTTGCCGCTGCCGACCAGCGCATTCAGTCGACCACGGTGGTGGAGCGGACAAGACCGGCCCTGCTGCGCGCGCGCCGTCCAAGCGCTGCCCAGCACGAGATACCCGGCCTCTTCTGAGCGGCTGTTCTAGACCTTTAGCAGCTGTTTGCCGAAATTCCTGCCTTCGAACAGGCGGCGCAGGGTGGCCGGGCAGTTCTCGAAGCCATGCGCCACATCCTCGGCGGTCTTCAGCTTGCCCTCGGCCATCAGCTTTGACAACGCCGCCACGCCCTCGCCATAGCGCTTGGCGAAATCGAGAATGATGAAACCCTCCATGCACCCGCGCATCACGGTGAGGTTCATGTAGTTGCGAAGGCCAGGCGAGCGGTCCTCGGCGGTGTCATTGTAGCTGGAGATGCCGCCGCACAGCACCACCCGGGCCCTGAGCGCCAGGTTGGCCAGAGCCGCATCGAGGATCTCGCCGCCGACATTCTCGAACACCACGTTGACGCCCCTGGGCGCCGCCTCGCGGATGGCGCGGGCGACATTGCCGGCGCGATAGTCGATGCAGGCATCGGCGCCGGCCACCTCCTGCACCCAGCGGCATTTCTCAGGCCCGCCGGCAATACCGACCACCGTGCACCCAAGCGCCTTGGCCACCTGCACCACCACGCTGCCGGTCGCCCCCGCCGCGCCCGAGACCAGCACCGTGTCGCCCGGCTTGGGCTGACCAATCTCGGTAAGGCCGAACCAGGCCGTCAGGCCGGTTACCCCGAACACGCCCAGCGCCTGTTCGGGCGTCACGCCGGCGCGCAGCTTCGTCACCGGGCCGGTTTCGGTGGTGCCGTCGCCCAGCCAGTGCTCCTGCCAGCCAAACGTGCCCTGCACGATATCCCCGGCGGCAAAACCGGGGTGGCGGCTCTCCACCACCTCGCCGATGCCGCCGGCGCGCACCACGCCGCCGATCGGCACGGCCGGCAGATAGGTGTCGCCGCCAAGCCAGCCGCGCTGGGTGGGATCGAAGGAGAAATGCGTGAGGCGCACCAGGAACTGCCCCTCGCCCACCGCCGGCAGCGGTACAGTAACAAGGTCGAAATCACTGTCCTTCAGTGGGCCTACGGGCCGCGACTTCAGCAGCCATTTGCGGGTTGTCGTCATTTGAACAGGCTCCCCAATATGCCGCGCACCAGGCTCTTGCCCAGGCTGCCGGCCACTTGCCGACCAAGACTGCTGGCAGCCGATCGCGCGGCCGCCTCCACCGCCTTCTGGGTGGCCGTGGGCCGTGCCGCTGCCCTCGCCCTCGCCGCTTCCAGCCGTGCCGCCTCGCGCTGGCGCTGGGCCTCGACCCGCGCCTGTTCCTTGGCGGCCTGGGCGTCCAGCTTGGCCTGCAGCGCGGCCTGCTTCTCGGCCTCAGCCTGGGCACCGCGCTCCTCGCGCTTCAGGAGCAGCAGTTCGTGGGCGGATTCGCGGTCAACCAGCTCCTCATAGGTGCCGGCGTAAGGGGAAGCGTTGATCACGTCCATGCGCTCGCCGGGCGTGATCGGGCCGACCCGGCTGCGCGGCGGTGCGATGCGGGTGCGCTCCACGGGCGAGGGCGCGCCGTCGGGCATCAGGGTGGAAACCAGCGCCTCGCCCACCTTCAGCTCGGTGATGACGCGGGCCACGTCGAGCCGCGGATTGGGGCGGAACGTCTCGCTGGCCGACTTGATGGCGCGGGCATCGCGCGGCGTGAAGGCGCGCAGGGCGTGCTGCACCCGATTACCGAGCTGGCCGGCGACCTTCTCCGGAATGTCGATGGGGTTCTGGGTGACGAAATAGACACCGACGCCCTTCGACCGGATCAGGCGCACCACCTGCTCCACCTTGTCCAGCAGCGCGTCCGGCGCCTCGTCAAACAGCAGGTGGGCTTCGTCAAAGAAGAAGACGAGCCGCGGCTTGTCGGGATCGCCCACCTCGGGCAGCGTCTCGAACAGCTCGGCCAGCAGCCACAGCAGGAAAGTGGCATAGAGGCGCGGGGACTGCATGAGCTTGTCGGCCGCGAGGATGTTGACGCGGCCGCGGCCCTTGTCATCCAAGGCGATGAAATCGCTGATATCGAGCGCCGGCTCACCGAAGAAGGCGGCGCCACCCTGGCTTTCCAGCGTCAGCAACTGCCGCTGGATCGAGCCGACGCTGGCCTTGGTCACATTGCCATATTGGGCTGAAAGCTCACCGGCATTGTCCGCGCACCACGCCAGCATGGCCTGCAGGTCCTTCAGATCCAGCAGCAGCAGGCCATTGTCGTCGGCGTATTTGAAGGCGATCGACAGCACGCCTTCCTGGGTGTCGTTCAGCCCCATCAGCCGGGCCAGCAGCAGAGGCCCCATCTCGGAAATGGTGGTGCGGATGGGGTGGCCCTGCTCACCGAACAGGTCCCAGAACACCACCGGCATCGCCTCATAATCATAATCGGCGATCTTCAGCTCCAGCGCGCGCTTGCCGGTCCAGCCGGCGGCCTCGCTGCCGGCCCTGGCCATGCCGGCGAGATCGCCCTTCACGTCCGACAGGAACACCGGGACGCCGGCGCGGGAAAAACCTTCGGCCAGCCCCTGCAGCGTGACGGTCTTGCCGGTGCCGGTGGCGCCCGCGATCAGCCCGTGGCGGTTGGCGCGCTTGAGGACGAGGCTCTGTGGCACATCCTCGTCCGACAGGCCGATGAACAGGGAATCGGTCACGTGAATCTCCTCCGGCCGGCAGTTTCAGCGTGTTGGTGCAGTCACGTCCAGTTTGAAGATGTCGGGCCGGGCATAATGGCCAGCGGCATCGAAATCGAAGCGGCCGCGCACCACGTCGGCCAGATCAACCTCGGCCACCAGCAATCCCTCGCTGCCCCGCAGCGGCCCGGCCAGCACCTCCCCCATTGGCGAGACGATCAGGCTGCCGCCGGCGATCAGCGGCACGTCGGCGGGCGCGTGGCGCAGCGTGATGGGGTCCCCCAGCGCAGTCTCGCCCGGCGGCAGCCACTGGCAGGCCGAGACGAGGAAACAGCGGCCTTCATGGGCGATGTGGCGCATCGCCACCTCCCACTGCGGGCGATCATCCACCGTCGGCGCCGCCCAGATGGTGATACCGCGTTCATAGAGTGCGGCGCGGAAATGCGGCATGAAATTTTCCCAGCAAATGACCGGCGCTATGCGGCCAACCGGGCTTTCAAATACGCGTACGTCCTCGGGGCCGCCCTGCCCCCACACCAGCCGTTCGGCGGCCGTCGGCATCAGCTTTCCGCGCTGCCCGGCCAGGCTGCCATCGGGGGCGACGTGCAGGGCCATGCAGTGCAGGGTCGCGCCGGCGCGCACGATGGCGCCCACCACCATGGTGCAGCCGATGTCGGCAGCCAGTTCCCCAAGCGCCGCCACCTCGGGGCCATCAAGTTCGATCGCCTGTTCCCAGTATCGCCGGAACGCGTCGCGGCCCTGTGGCGTGCGATAGCCCAGCCGCACACCGAAATCGGCGCCCTTGGGGTAGCCGCCGAGCAGCGCCTCGGGCAGCACCAGGAGATCGGGTTTGGCCGCCGTCAGCTCGTCGCGGCGGGCCATCAGCGCGGCCAGCGTTTCGGCGGTGGTGGCCCGGCTGCCCATCTGCAGGGCAGCAAGGCGGGCGGTTCCGGTGGGAATGGTCATGCAGCCTCCAATCTTGCGCCAAGCTTCTTCAGGGCCCAGGCCGCGGCGTCGGCCAGCACCGGATCGGGGCTGTCACGGTGCGCAGCGACGGCCGGGATCAGATCAGCTTCGCCACTGTTACCAGCGGCATAGAGGCAGTTCCTCAGGAACCGATTCACCCCAATCCGCTTGATGGCAGAGCCGGAAAACAGCGCCCGAAACGCGGCATCGTCAAGCGCCAGCAGATCGGCCAGCTTCGGCGCGGTCAATTCGGCGCGCGGCAGGAAGGCAGGCTCCTCCGTCGCCTGCGCAAAGCGGTTCCACGGGCAGACGGCCAGGCAGTCATCGCAGCCATAGATACGGTTGGCCATCGGGGCGCGATGTTCCTCCGGGATCGGGCCGCTGTGCTCGATGGTCAGATAGGCGAGGCAGCGCCGGGCATCGAGGCGATAGGGCGCTGGAAAGGCCTGCGTGGGGCACGCCGTCTGGCAACGGGTGCAGCTGCCGCAACGGTCAGCATGGGCCGCGTCGGGTGGCAGTTCCAGCGTGGTGTAGATGGCGCCGAGAAACAGCCAGGAACCATGCTGGCGCGACACGAGGTTGGTGTGCTTGCCCTGCCAGCCCAGCCCGGCGGCGGCGGCCAGCGGCTTTTCCATCACTGGTGCGGTGTCGACGAACACCTTTACCTGAGGGTCTGGCACCTCTCCGCCGGCTGCATCGACCAGCCAGCGTGCCAACGCCTTCAGCCGCTTCTTAATCAGATCGTGATAGTCGCGGTTCCAGGCATAGACCGAGATGACGCCGGTATCGCCCTGGCCCGCCAGCCGCAATGGATCGAGCGGCGGCGCATAGCTGGTGCCCAGCATGATGACACTGTTCACCGCCGGCCACAGGCCCGTTGGCGAGGCACGTTCATCGGCGCGGGCTGCCATCCAGATCATGTCGCCGTGGCAGCCATCGGCCAGCCACTGCCGCAGGCGGGCGCCGGCCTCCGGAACCGCATCGGCGTGCGCCACGCCGCAGGCGGCAAAGCCCAGCCGCGCGGCCTCGGC
>NZ_WMHO01000052.1 GCF_010994245.1 Sandarakinorhabdus rubra | reverse complement strand
CGGGCCGATCTGGCGCCAGACCGGCGCTGCGCCCTGCGGCCATTCGAGGACCAGGCTCCACGCCGCGCCGTGCAGGCCGATGGTGCGGGCCGTCATCCTGCCGGCCCCCGGAACAGGTCCAGCCCGATCCAGCGGGCGCGGCCGCCGCGCAGCCGGTTGACAGCCAGCGCTGCCAGCACCGAGGTGGCCAGCGTCACCACCATCATGTCGATATAATGCAGGCCGATCAGGCCCGCCGGCTGCCACCAGAAACTGTAGAGCCCATACAGGCCGATGCCCCACACCACGCCGGCAATCGCCGCCGGAGCCGACACGCCGCGAAACAGCAGGCCAACGACGAACGCCGACAGCACCGGCATGGATGACAGGCCGTTCAACTGCTGCAGCAAGTTGATGATGCTCTTGGCGTTCTGATAGACGGGCACCATCAGCAGCGCGAAGCCGGTGGCCAGCACCGACAGTCCGGCGCCCAGCCGCCAATGATCGGCCACCGGGCCGATGAAGCGTTCATGGAAATCCACCGACCACAGCGCGATGGTGGAATTCAGCACCGCACTGAAGGTGGTGATGACAGCGGCGGCCACCATGGCGGCAAAGGCGCCCGACAGCCACGGCGGCAACACTTCGGCCACCAGCCGGCCATAGGCGGCATCGCCAACGGTGCCGAACAATTTGTAGGCGACAACGCCGGGCACCACCACGATCGGCGGCACGATCAGGATCCGGATGGCGGCGGCGGCAAACACGCCTTTCTGCGCCTCTGCCACCGTCGGCGCCGCCATGGCCTTCTGGGTGATGTTCTGGTTGGTGCACCAATAGAAGATCTGGATGAAGGCCATGCCGGTGAACAGCGTGTGGAACGGGATCGGGCTGTCTGCACCGCCGATCATCGACAGGCGTTCGGGCGGCACACCGGTGATGATGTCCCAGTCCACCGCCGCCAGCGCCAGCACAACGATCAGCAGCGCCAGCCCCAGGATGCCGACGCCGGAAAACGTGTCCATCACCGCCACCGCCCGCAGGCCGCCGAAAATGGCATAGGCGGCGCTGATCAGGGCCAGGCCCGCCGCCAGTGCCATCAGCGGGATGTGTGCGCCGAACAGCGATTGCAGGAACAGCCCGCCCGAATAGAGCGCCGCCGGCAGGTAGATCAGCAGGTTGCCGAACAGGAAGATGCCGGAAATCAGCGTGCGGATGGAGCGACCTTCATAACGCCGTTCCAGAAGCTCCGTCACCGTCATGCAATTGTACCGGTAATAGAGCGGCACGAAGACGTAGGCGAGAATCATCAGCCCGACGAAGCCGGCGATTTCCCACCACGCCAGCAGCAGCATCTGGTTGCCGTTCATGCCGACAAGCTGATCGGTCGACAGGTTGGTGAGGGTGATGGAGCCGGCGATGAACGGCCAGCTCAGCGCCTTGCCGGCGAGGAAGACATCTTCGCTGGAGCCATCATGGCGGGCCCGGCGCACCTGCCGCCAGGTGAGCAACGCCACCAGGGCCATGAGGCCAAGGAACACCGCCAGCTGCACCGCACTGCCCGCGCCTTCGATTGCGATGTCCATCCAGCCCCCAGGTGCCGCGTGTGCCCACCTTGCCAATCCGGGCGCATCTGGCAAGGCTGCCGCACATGACCACCACTCCCGCAATGCGTCTTGGCGTCTGCTACTTCCCGGAACATTGGCCGGAAGCGGGGTGGGCAGACGATGCGCGGCGGATGGTGGAGACCGGCCTGACCCGGGTTCGCATCGGCGAATTCGGCTGGAGCCGCATCGAACCCGAAGCCGGCCGGTTTGACTGGGGCTGGCTGGACCGCGCCATCGAGACACTGCACGCCGCCGGCCTTGGCATCATCCTGTGCACCCCGACCGCCACGCCGCCAAAATGGCTGGTGGACGCCATGCCTGACATGCTGGCGCTGGACCGCAACGGGCGGCCGCGCCGCTTCGGTTCCCGCCGCCACTATTGTTTCAGCCATGCGGGGTTCCGGGCGGAGGCGGTGCGCATCACGCGCGCGCTGGCGCAGCGCTATGGGCAACACCCGGGCATCGTCGGCTGGCAGACGGACAATGAATATGGCTGCCACGACACGGTCGAAAGCTTCTCGCCCGCCGCGGCTGCCGCCTTCCGGGACTGGTGCCGGGCCCGCTATGGCAGCATCGCAGCGCTGAACGCGGCGTGGGGCAATGTCTTCTGGAGCATGGAATATCCCGGCTTCGACGCCATCGACCTGCCGAACCAGACCGTCACCGAAGCCAATCCGGCGCACTGGCTGGCCTTCAAGCGCTTCTCATCGGATCAGGTGGCGGCCTTCAACCGCGCCCAGGTCGATGTGCTGCGCGCCGGCTCGCCGGGGCGGGACATCACCCACAATGCCATGGGCTTCTTCACCGACTATGATCACCACACGCTGGCCGCCGATCTCGATGTGCTGGGGTGGGACAGTTATCCGCTGGGTTTCCTCGAGATGTTCCGCTTCAGCGAGGCCGACAAGCAGCGTTATGCCCACCAGGGCCACCCCGATCTCGCCGCCTTCCACCATGATCTCTATCGCGGCTGCGCGCGTGGGCAGCGCTGGTCGGTGCTGGAACAGCAGCCCGGGCCGGTGAACTGGGCGCGGCACAACCCGGCGCCGCTGCCCGGCATGGTGCGGCTGTGGACGCTGGAGGCCTTTGCCCACGGCGCCGAGCTGGTCAGCTATTTCCGCTGGCGGCAATTTCCGCACGCGCAGGAACAGATGCACGCCGGCTTGCTGCGGCCAGACAGCGCGCCGGCGCCGGCGCTGGCCGAAGTGCGGGCGGCGGCAGACGATCTGGCGCGGCTGCCCGGCGGTGCGCCGGTGAAGCAGGCGGCGCTGGTATTTGCCTATGATGCCGAATGGGTGACGGGCATCCAGCCGCACGGGCAGGGACGATCGGCCCTGTGGGCGGCCTTCGCCTGCTATTCGGCGCTGCGCCGGCTGGGGCTGAACATCGACATCGTGTCGCCCACCGCCAGCCTTGATGGCTATGCGCTGGTGGTGGTGCCGTGCCTGCCGATCGTCCCCGATGCGCTGGTGCGCGCGCTCGCCGACAGTCCGGCGCAGATCATCGTCGGGCCGCGCACCGGCAGCCGCACGGCCGACTTCGCCATTCCCGAAACCCTGCCGCCCGGCCCGCTGGCCAGCCTGATGGGCCTCACCGTGACGCTGAGCGAAAGCTGGCACGACCGGATGGTGCTGGACGGCGATGGCTGGACGGCTGGCGGGTGGTTCGACCATGTCGAAGGCGCAGCGCTGCCCGAGCTGACCGCCCGCGATGGCCGGGTGGCCTGCTGGCGCCACGGCCGCGTCCGCACGCTGGCGGTGTGGCCGCAGGGCAGCGTTCTGGATGCCGTGATCACGGCTTCAGCGCGCGATGCCGGTCTGCCGGCGGCGGCGCTTCCCGAAGGCACACGGCTGCGCCGGCGCGGTGATCGGCTGTTCCGCTTCGATTATCTGAACGCGCAGGTCGCCATCGAGCCGGCCTGAACCACGGGCCCTGGCCTGCCCCCTTCTGAGCGGTCCATGGACCATCATGGTTTCGACCCTGAAGAAGGGTTTGGGTGGCTGGCCGGCGGCACAAGCCTGACCAGATCATCGGGACGTTGCGCCAGCCGGAGAGCGTGCCGTCCCGCGCAAGCACCTGCCAGATCTGGCCCCACCCACCGGTGGCTGATTGACGTATGTTACAGTTTAGACATGTTACAGATCAATGTCACATAAGCGGAAGCATAACCGTCTGCATGGGGAAGAAATGCAAATCATAATCTTTGGGTAGGATGATCTTCGATGGTGAAAGGATCATTCATATGCCAATCCTCAAGTCTTCATTTCGGGCTGCTTCCGCTCTTGCTGTCGCCTGCATCGGCCTTGTCGCCATGCCCGCAGCGGCGCGCGATGCCAGCTACACCGTGACCCTCAACCAAGACAGCTTCTTCGGCTTCAACCCCTCGTTCAATGGCCTGGTGCCGGCGAACGACACGGTCGATTTCAGCTTCTATGGCACCTTCTGGACGCGGCCGGCCTTTGGCCTGGGCGGCTCTGGCGGCAGCCTGTGGACCGAATTCGGCGTGGGCGCGAACTTCAACCTTGCTGATGGCAAGCTGAAGGTTAAGCCGCAGATCGGCATCACCAACGGCTCGCTGCTGTCAGGCGGCGCGCGCCGCGGCGTCGGCGAAGGCGAAGAGCGCGGGCCGGCCTTTGCCGACGGCGTGGTGCCCAGCCTCACCATCAACTATGCCGACGACAAGATCGAAGCCGAATATTATGGCGGCTATTATGCGGCCTTGCGCAACCGCGACAGCACGGGCGGCCTGGACTTCCTGCACACCTGGGTCAACATCGGCTACAAGGCGTCGAAGACCGTTTCGTTCGGCCCGCATTACGAGTTGCTGTCCAACACCCGGAACCCGGTGGACGGCGCCAACAAGACCTATGAATGGCTGGGCGGCTATGTGCAGTTCACGCTGCCCAAGGGCTTCTTCGCCCGCTTCACCGCCGGCGCCGACCTTGATGACGACAACGCCGGCGACTTCTACAAGATGAGCGTGGGCATGAGCTTCTGATCCGCGCGATCAGAGCGTGATGCAGGGGGCGTCCGGGCAGCCGGGCGCCCCCAACTCACTCCGCCGCGTCGCTGAGCGGCGGAAGATTGTGCCCCAGCAGCCGCAGCAACTCGGCAGCGGCTTCCACGATGTTGGTGCCCGGCCCGAAGATCGCGACCGTGCCGGCCTTTTGCAGGAACTCGTAATCCTGCGCCGGAATCACGCCGCCGGCGATCACCTTGATGTCCGGGCGGCCAGCCGCCTTCAGTTCATCAATCAGGGCCGGGACCAGGGTCTTGTGGCCGGCGGCGAGGCTGGAAGCGGCGACCAGATCGACATCAAGCTTCAGCGCCAGCTCGCGCGCTTCCTCCGGCGTCTGGAACAGCGGGCCGACGGTGGCATCGAAGCCGAGGTCGGCCAGTGCGGTGCCCACCACCTTGGCGCCGCGGTCATGGCCGTCCTGCCCCATCTTGACGATCAGCACGCGGGGTTTGCGCCCCGTGCGCCGTTCGAACGCCTCCACCCCTTCGGCGACGCGGACATAGGCCGGATCGGCCTTGTAGGCATCGGCATAGACGCCCTTCACCATCTTCACGACCGCGGCGTGGCGGCCGAACACGTCTTCCATGGCGGCACTGATCTCGCCCAGCGTGGCGCGCGCCCGCGCGCACTCGATGGCCAGCGCCAGCAGATTTTCGCTGCCACGCGCGCCTTCGCGCAGCGCATGCAAGGCTGCCTCCACGCGGGCCGGGTCGCGGGCAGCCTTCACCGCCTCGAGGCGGGCGATCTGGCTGGCGCGCACGGCGACATTGTCGACATCCAGCACCGGCACCTCGTCCACCGACGAGGGCTTGTACTTGTTGACGCCAACAATCACCGTCTCGCCCATGTCGATGCCGGCCTGCTTGGCGGCGGCGGCAGCCTCGATGTTGAGCTTGGGCAGGCCGCTTTCGACCGCCTTGGTCATGCCGCCCATCGCCTCGATCTCGTCGATGATGGCCTGGGCGCCGTCGACCAGGCTCTTGGTCAGCGCCTCGACATAATAGCTGCCGCCCAAGGGATCGACGACCTTGGTGATGCCGGCCTCTTCCTGCAGTACCAGCTGGGTGTTGCGGGCGATGCGGGCCGAAAAATCGGTTGGCAGAGCGATGGCTTCATCGAGCGCATTGGTGTGCAGCGACTGGGTGCCGCCTAGGGCGGCGGCCAGCGCCTCGATGGTGGTGCGGATGACGTTGTTGTAGGGGTCCTGCTCCTGCAGCGACACGCCGGACGTCTGGCAATGGGTGCGCAGCATCAGGCTGCGCGGGTCCTTGGCGCCAAAGTTCGTCATGATGCGCGCCCACAGGGTGCGGGCAGCGCGCAGCTTGGCCACTTCCATGAAGAAGTTCATGCCGATGGCGAAGAAGAACGACAGGCGGCCGGCGAACTCGTCGACATCGAGGCCCTGCTTCTGGGCGGCGCGGACATACTCCATGCCGTCGGCCAGCGTGTAGGCCAGCTCCTGCAGCGCCGTCGCCCCGGCTTCGTGCATGTGATAGCCGGAAATCGAGATGCTGTTGAATTTCGGCATATTGCGCGCGGTGTGGGCGATGATGTCGGCAACGATGCGCATCGAGGGTTCGGGCGGGTAGATATAGGTGTTCCGAACCATGAACTCCTTCAGGATATCGTTCTGGATGGTGCCATCCAGCTTGGCCTGCGGGACGCCCTGCTCCTCGGCGGCGACGATGAAGAAGGCCAGCGTGGGGATCACCGCGCCGTTCATCGTCATCGAGACGGACATCTGGTCGAGCGGAATGCCGTCGAACAGGATCTTCATGTCCTCCACCGTGTCGATGGCAACGCCGGCCTTGCCGACATCGCCCGCCACGCGCGGATGGTCCGAATCATATCCGCGGTGCGTCGCCAGATCGAAGGCCACCGAGAGCCCTTTCTGCCCGGCGGCGAGGTTGCGGCGGTAAAAAGCGTTCGATTCCTCTGCGGTGGAGAACCCCGCATATTGCCTGACCGTCCACGGCCGGCCGGCATACATGGAAGCGCGCACCCCGCGCGTGAACGGCGCGAAACCGGGCAGGCCGGGGTCCCAGCCTTCGGTGTCAGCCTGCGTATAGAGCGGCTTGACGGTGAAGCCCTCGGGCGTGTGCCAGTCGAGGCTTTGCCCCTTCACTTCCTTCGCCGCCATCGCGGCCCACTGCTCAACCCCAGGAGACGTATTTGGCGTCTTCGTCATGGCATTCCTCCGTCGCGGCTTCCAAGCCACGCGCGGGACCAGCCGTCAACCGGCGCGACACACACGCCCTATTCCGCCGCTTCGGCGCCAACCTCCACCAGCGTCTCCACCCGCGGGCTGGCAGTGGCGGCAATTGCCAGCAGCCGCTTCTCGATCGCCTTCAACCGTACCGGGTTGTCGATCTTGGCGCCGGTGAGGTCGGTCACATAGAAAGTGTCGGTGGCCTTCTCGCCATAGGTGGCGATGTGGGCGCTGTGGATGGTCAGCTTCTGCTGGAACAGGCCATTGGTGAGCGCATAGAGCAAAGCCGGCCGGTCAGACGCGTTGACCTCGATCACCGTGTAGCGGTTGCTGGCCTTGTTATCGATCAGCACGCGCGGCTCGACCCGGAACAGCTCCGCCTTGCGCCGGGCCAGTGGCCGGGCGGCGAGCTTGTCGGCCAGCCGCACCCGGCCTTCCAGCACATCGGCGATGGCGCGCTTCAGCCGGGCCAGCTGCTGTGGCTCGGCAAAGGGCCGGCCGAGCGGATCAAGCACCACGAAATTGTCGATCGCCATGCCATCGCGGGTGGTGTGGATGCGCGCATCGAAGATGTTGGCGCCGGCCAGCGAAATGGCGCCGGCGATGCGGTAGAACAGGCCGGGATGGTCGGTCGCATAGATGGTGACCAGCGTCGTGCCGCGCGCCGGGTCGGGCGTGCAGCCGATTTCCAGCAGCCGTTCGCCGCCGTCGGCATCGGCCACCAGCGCTGCGTTGGCGGCCAGCACATCGGGCGCTTCGGCAATCCAGTAACTGTCGGGCAGGCGCCGGGCATAGGCGGCAAAGCGCTTGTCTGGCCAGGCCAGCGCGGTCTTGAGCCCTGCCTGCTTGGCCGCGATGCGCTCGGCACGGCCTTTCTGCTTGTGGCCCAGCCGCAGCACCTCCTCGGCGCTTTCATACAGCTCGCGCAACAGCTGGGCCTTCCAGCCGTTCCACACGCCCGGCCCCACGGCGCGGATATCCACCACGGTCAGGAGCAGCAGCAGGCGCAGGCGTTCCGGGCTGGCCACCGCCTCGGCGAAATCGAGGATGGTCTTGAAATCGGCGAGGTCGCGCTTGAAGGCGGTGCGGCTCATCAGCAGGTGGAACTCCACCAGCCAGGCCACTGTCTCGGTCTCTTCTGCGGACAGGCCGAGGCGCGGGCACAGGCGGCGCGCGATGTCGGCGCCCAGCAGGCTGTGATCGCCGCCGCGGCCCTTGGCGATGTCGTGCAGCAGCACCGCCACGTGCAGCACCCGCCGGTTGTTGAGCTGGTGGATGATGGCGCTGGACAGGCTGTGTTCGCCCTTCAGCTCGCCGCGCTCGATCTTGGCCAGGAGGCCGATGGCGCGGATCGTGTGCTCGTCCACCGTGTAGTGGTGGTACATGTCATATTGCATCTGCGCCACGACGCGGCCGAAATCCGGCACGAAGCGGCCGAACACGCCGGCCTCGTTCATCCAGCGCAGTACAGTCTCCGGATCGCGCGGGGAGGTCAGCACCGACAGGAACAGCGCGTTGGCGGTGCGGTCGCGGCGCACCCGCTCATCGATCAGCTGGGCATCGCGGGCGGCGGCGCGCATCGCCAGCGGGTGGATGGCCAGCCCCTCGCTGTCGGCCAGCGCGAACAGTTCCAGCAGGCGCACCGGATCGGCGCGGAAGAAATCGTCCGTCGGCACACCGATCTGCCCGCGCCGCAGCGTGAAGCCCTTCAGCCGGCCCGGCCGCCGGGTGAGCGTGGGCAGCCACGCCAGCCGGGCGGTCGATTCATCGAGATGGGCAAGGAACAGGCCGGTCAGGTCGCCGACCGACTTCGCCATCAGGAAATAGTGGCGCATGAACCGCTCGACGGCGCTCATGCTGTCGCGGTTGGCATAGCGCAGCCGCGCCGCCAGCTCGCGCTGCACGTCGAAGGTCAGCCGCTCCTCGGCGCGGCCGGTCAGCTGGTGCAGCATGATCCTGACCGACCACAGGAAGCTTTCGGCGCGGCGGAACTGGCGCAGCTCATCGGCGGTGAGCAGGCCCTTGTCGACCAGCTCGGCCACGCTGTCGACCTGATGCAGATACTTGCCGATCCAGAACAGGGCGTGGAGGTCACGCAGGCCGCCCTTGCCCTCCTTCAGGTTGGGTTCGACGACATAGCGGCTGTCGCCCATGCGCTGGTGCCTCGCCTCGCGCTCGGCCAGCTTCTCGGCCACGAAGGCGCGGGCCGTGCCGGCCACCACCTCCTTGCGGAAGCGCTGCACCGCCTCTTCATAGAGCGGCTGATCGCCCCACACGAAACGCGATTCGAGGAAGGCCGTCCGCACCGTCATGTCGGTGCGAGCCATGCGCACCACGTCATCGAGGCTGCGGGTGGCGTGGCCGATCTTCAGCCCCAGATCCCAGAACAGGTAGAGCAGGGTCTCGATCACCTGCTCGCCCCACGGCGTCTGTTTCCACGGCGTGATGAAGACGATGTCGACATCGGAAAAGGGTGCCATCTGGCCGCGCCCGTAACCGCCCACCGCCACCAGCGCCAGCCGCTCCGACTGGGTGGGATTGGCCAGCGGATAGAGGCTGGTGACCACCGTGTCGCAGGCCAGCCGCAGCATCTGATCGGTCAGGAAGCTCTGGGCGGCGGCCATTTCGAGGCCGCGGCCGGGATGGGCCTCCAGCCGCTCCCTCAGCTCGGTGCGGCCGGCCAGCAGTGCGCCGCGCAAGGTGTCGGCCAGGAACTGGCGGCGATCCTCGAAGCGTTCGCGTTTCGCCAGTTCGTGGGCCAGCGCATCGGCCAGCGCGCGCCGATCGATGATGGCGCGGCGGCTGTGGATGACATCAGGCCGGTTCATGGGCCGCAACGATAGGCGCTTGGGCAGCGGCTGACCATATCAGCCCCACAGCGCCGCTTGCGGCGGGAACACGTCGCTGCCCTCGAACACCAGGCCGTGCGGCCGGTCCTCGACCAGCAATGGCCCATCGAGATCGGCAAATTCCGACTGCATGGCCACGTGAAAGGCCGGGGCGATCGCCAGGCTGGTGCACAGCATGCACCCGGTCATCACGCCCAGCCCGCGGGCGGCAGCAGCATGGCGCAGGGCCAGGGCCTCGGTGAGGCCGCCGGCCTTGTCCAGCTTGATGTTGATGTGACTGTAACGGCCAACGATGGCATCGAGGCTGGCGCGGGTGTGGCAGCTTTCATCGGCCGCGATCGGCACCGCGGCCTTAATGCCATCAAGTTCGGCATCGCGCCCGGCCGGGACCGGCTGTTCCACCAGTTCGACGCCCAGCGGCGCCAGACTGGCCAGCGTGCGCGCCACATCGGTGCCGCCCCAGCCCTCGTTGGCATCGACGATCAGCCGGGCATCGGGCGCCGCCCGGCGCACCGCGGCCAACCGCTCGATATCCGCCGCCGGCCCGCCCTCGCCGCCCAGCTTCACCTTCAAGAGCTCGCGCCCGCGCACGGCTGCGGCGGCGGCTGCCATGGTGGCGGGATCGCCAAGGCTGATGGTGTAGGCCGTGAGCATCGGCTGCGGCTGCGGCAGGCCCAGCATCTGCCAGACACGCCGGCCCGATTGCTTCGCCTCCAGGTCCCACAGCGCGCAATCAAGTGCGTTGCGCGCCGCGCCGGCCGGCAACAGGGACAAGAGATCAGCCCGGGTTGCGCCCGCCGAGACGGCATCGGCCACACCCTGCAGCGCCGCCAGCGCCGCCTCGGCACTGTCGCCCTTGTAATAGATGGCGGTGCCTTCGCCGCGGCCGACAGCCACGCCGTCGACAACCGTGGCCAGCACCACGTCGACATGCGTCTTGGCGCCGCGCGCGATGGTGAAGGCCCCGCGCACGGGGATGCGTTCGATGCGGGCTTCAAGCAGTCGACCCATGGGCCAAGCCCCTGCCGGAAGCGGGGCCCCTTCGCAAGCGCCGGAAAGCCGCTATCATTGCTGCATGAGCGACGAGGAATCAGTCGAACTCGATGCCGTGGCCACCGTCTCGCGCATCACCGCGCTGGAAATGTTGGTGCGCCAGATCATGATCGTGCAGCTGAAGATCCTCGACAAGATGGGCGAGATCAAGCTGACGCCCGATTATGTGCAGACCATCGCCAAGGCCTATGCCGAGAAGGTGGACGAGAGCAGCATCATCGAAAGCGCCTCGCCGGACGTGAACTATGAGTTCAAGATGATGGTGCTGCACAATCTGGAGCGCTTCTTCGACGATCTGGAGCGCCATGTGCGCGAGAACCCGGACTGAGGCCGGTTAGGGAGGACCAGTTCCCGCCAATTCCCTTGCAAACCGTCAGGGCTTTGCCTCGGCATAACTGTCGAGCACGCGCTGCATGGCGGCAATGGCCTCCCGGCGGGCATCGGGATCGCCGATGCGGCCCAGTCTCTGTTTCAGGCTGCTGGCCAGATCGGCATAGTCATTCTGCCAATCCCGCGCCATGACCCGGCGCAGATCGGGCCGCCCGGTGGCAATCCGCTTCGCCGGAGTGCCGGCCTGCAATTCATAGCGCTCGCCGATTTCGGGGATGATGACGCTGGGTGCCAGATGTTCGGCCGTGGCCAGCCGGCCCAGCTCCAGCGCCGCCTGCTCTTCGCCGTGATCGAGAAACAGGCTGCCCGAGATCGGGCCACGGTCGCGCATCCAGTCGATCAGCTCGCTCTGGTCGGCATGGGCGGAATAGCTGTCGATGCTGCGGACCTGGGCGCGCACCGCCACGTCCTGCCCGGATATCCGCACCCGTTTCGCACCCTCCTGGATCACCCGGCCCAAGGATCCGCCCGCCTGGAAGCCGACGAACAGGATGGTCGATTCCCGGCGCGGCAGATTGTGCAGCAGGTGATGGCGGATGCGCCCGGCTTCGCACATGCCCGATGCCGCGATGATGATCGCGCCCGACAGGCTGTTCAGCCGCATCGATTCACTGGCATCCTGTACATAGTGGATTGACGGGTGGGCAAACACGTCGCGCCCGGCGGTATCCTGCAGGCCGCGCACATATTTGCGGAACACGCCGGTGGCGCGATTGGCCAGCGGGCTGTCCACGAACACCATCGCCGGCCCGATGCGCTCTTGGCTCGACAGCGTGGCGATATCGAGCAGCAGTTCCTGGGTGCGTTCCAGTGCGAAGGCCGGGATGACCAGGTTGCCGCCGCGGCCCAGTGTCTCGTCGATCTCGGCCACCAGCAATTCGCGGCGTTGCTCCATGCTGACGCGGGTGCGCGCGCGGTCGCCATAGGTCGCTTCGCAGATGATGTGGTCAAAGCCGGCGCCGCCCTGCGGTTGCGGCAGGAAGGCCTTGTTGTCCGGGCCAATGTCGGCGGAATACATGATCCGCACGCCGCCGCCCTCCACCTCGATGGAGGCCGCGCCCAGGATGTGCCCGGCGTTCCACAGCCGGGTGCGGATGCCGTCTGCGGGCGCAAACCATTCATCCAGCATCACCGGCCGCGCCAGCCGCCATGCCGTCATGGCATCGGCTTCCGTATAAAGCGGCTCGAATGGGTCATCGCCGGCACGATCCCGGCGCCTGTTGCGGCGTTCGGCCTCATATTCCTGGATGCGCCCGGCATCGGCGAGCATATATTCCAGCAGATCAACGGTTTCTGGCGTGCACCAGATGGGCCCGGCATAGCCCTGCGCGGCCAACTTGGGCAGCAGGCCGCAATGATCGATGTGGGCGTGGCTGAGGACGACGGCATCGATCGTCGCGGGATCGAAGGCCAGCGGCTCGTGGTTCAGCGCCTCGATGCTGCGGGTGCCCTGGAACAGCCCGCAATCGAGCAGGATGCGCCGGCCGCCCACCTCCACCTCAAGGCAGGAGCCCGTGACGGTGCGCGCCGCGCCGTGGAAGCTGATCGTCATCGCCATGGGCGTTGCTCTCCTGCCAGTGTCAGCGCGGCTTCACGCGGCTGCCGTCTGCAACCAGGCTGCCGGGATTGAGCACCACGCGCTGCCCGGCCGCAAGACCGGCCAGCACTTCGCCGAATTCGTCGTTGATATGGCCGATGGTCACGGCCTGGCTGCGCGCCCGCCCGTCGGCGATCACGAACACCCGCCAGCCGCCATCGGCCCCGCGGAACAGTGCGCCGATCGGCACGCGCAGCACGGCGGGCGCCTGCCACAGCACCACGGTCGCATCGAGCTGGTAGCCATGGCCCAGCCGCGCCGCCTTGGCCGCCATGCCGGCATCAAAACCGATGATGATGTTGACCCGCTGCTCCTCGATGCCCAGCGCCGAAACTTTCAGGCGCCCCAGCGGCTCGATGCGCTTCACCCTGCCGATAAGCGGGGTGTCGCCGCCCCACTGGCTGATCTGCACGGTGGCCCCGGGCTGCACCTTCACCGCATCGCGCGAGAGGAGATCGAGCACCACCTCGATATCGGCAGGGTTGCCGATGGTCATCAGTTCGGTGCCTTCGGGAACGATGGCATCGCCCTGGCGCAGCACCGAAAGCACGGTGCCGCTGGCGGGGCTGCGCACCGGCACTTCGGCCGGGCCCTCGCTGCCCGTGGGTGCGGCCAGTTGTGCCCGAAGGCGGGCGATATCGGCGTTGCCCTGCGCCAACTGGGCGGCGGTGGTGGCAACGCGGGTGCG
>NZ_WMHO01000051.1 GCF_010994245.1 Sandarakinorhabdus rubra | reverse complement strand
CCTCGACCGCACCGATCCCGCCCTGTTCGCCGCCAGCGTGGCGCGTGGCCGCCGGCCGCTGCCGCTGCTCAGAAGCGAGGGCCCGCCGCCGCCGCCGACCCAGCCCAGCGGCGAATTCAGGCTGCCGGCCGATTTCGGCAAGGGTGGCGCGGCCTCTTCCGCGCCTGTCACCCCGCCCGCGACTGCATTGCCGGAGGCTGCGCCACCTGCCAATCCGCCGCCCGCCACGCCGCCCAAGGCCACGCCGCCCAAGGCCTCGGCGCCGCCGGCCATGAAGCCACGATCCGGCAGCAAGCCACTGGTGGTCATTGATGCCGGCCATGGCGGCAAGGATGTCGGTGCCATTGCCGTGACCGGCGGCTATGAGAAGGATGTCACGCTGGAGATCGCGCGTGAGACGGCGCGCCTTCTGCGGGAGCGCGGCAAGGTTCGGGTCCGGCTGACCCGCGATGATGATCGCTTCATCCCGCTGGGCGGCCGGGTGCGCATCGCACGCGAGGCGAGGGCCGATCTGTTCATCTCCATTCACGCTGACAGTGCGCCGAATGTCGAGGCCCGCGGCGCGTCCGTCTATACGCTGTCGGCCGTGGCCAGCGACGCCATCGCCGAGCGGCTGGCGGCACGCGAGAACAAGGCCGACATCATCGGCGGCATCAACCTCAGCGTCGAGGCGCCGGAGGTGGACGAGATCATGGTCGACCTGGTGCGCCGTGCCACTGGCAACGTCTCGGTGCAGTTTGCCGAGACGCTGCAGACCGCACTGGAGACCGAGGAGGTGGGCTTTCGCGGCGAGTTCCACCACTTCGCCGCCTTTGCAGTGCTGAAGGCGCCCGATGTGCCATCGGTTCTGCTCGAAACCGGCTATGTCACCAACAAGGAGGACGCCGAGCGGCTGTTCTCCCGCGAGGGCCGCCGGCAGCTGGCGCGCGGTATCGGCAGGGCCATCGAACGCCACCTCGCCGGCGGGTGAGCCCTTTCCTCTTCGGCGCCTCGCGGCTATCCCATCGGCGTGACCCGCCCCCGCCTCATCCTGTTGCTGCTGGCCGTGCCGCTGCTGCTGGCCGGTGCGCTCTGGTGGCAAGCCACGAAAGGGCTGCCGACCGAGGCCGAACTGGCGGTGTTCACCCCTGCCTTGCCGTCGACCGTCCGCGACGTGAACGGCGAGCTGGTCACCAGCTATACCCGCGAGCGCCGCATCTTCCTGCCCTATGCAGAGACGCCGCCGCTGCTGGTGCAGGCCTTCATCTCCGCCGAGGACAAGACCTTTTTCGAACATGAGGGCATCGACTGGGCGGGCATCGCCAATGCCGTCGTCACCAACCTCGCCGGGCTGTTCGACGATCGCCGGCCGGTGGGCGCCTCCACCATCACCCAGCAGGTGGCGAAATCGCTGGTCGGCAACGAGGTGTCGCTGTGGCGCAAGATCCGCGAAGCGATCCTGGCGCGGCGGCTGGAAGCGGCGCTGAGCAAGGAGCAGATCCTCGAGCTTTACCTCAACCAGATTTTCCTTGGCCGCAACGCCTATGGCGTGGAGGCGGCGGCCCAGGCCTATTTCGGTCGCTCAGTGGAGTCGCTGGGCCTGCCGGAAATCGCCTTTCTCGCCATCCTGCCCAAGGCGCCCTCCACCTATGATCCCATCCGCCGCGCCGAGCGGGCGCTGGCCCGGCGCGATTATGTGCTGCGCCAGATGGCGGCCAACGGCTTCATCAGCGAGGCCCAGCGCGCCGCTGCCGCTGCCGCACCGCTGGGCGCCATGCCCAACCGCGCGCTGCCACGCCCGCGCGACGATTATTTCATCGAGGAGGTGCGCCGCACCCTGCTGGCGAAGTTCGGCGAGGCGCAGGAGGATGGGCCCAACAGCGTCTATGGCGGCGGGCTGTGGATCCGCACCTCGCTCGACCCGGTGATGCAGGCGGCAGCAGAGCGGGCGATGCGCGACGGCATGGCCCGTTACGAGGCGGGGCGGGCGTGGCGCGGTCCGCAGGGGCGGATCGAGACTGGCAGTGGCTGGCAGGCGCGCCTGTCGGGCGTGTCGGTGCCGCTGGGCTATGACAATTGGCGCAAGGCCGTGGTGCTGGCGAAGTCCGGCAACGACAGCCAGATCGGCTTCACCGATGGCAGCACCGGCACGTTGGCCGGCCGCAACGCAGCGCGACCCTATCGCCAGACCGGCCGTTCGGCGGCGCAGGCGCTGCGGCCCGGCGATGTGATCGTGGTGACCTCCACGCCCGGCGGGTGGGCCTTGCGGCAGCCGCCGGAAGTGTCGGGCGGCATGGTGGTGGAGGAGGTGGCCAGCGGCCGGGTGCGCGCCATGGTCGGCGGCTTCGATGCCAGCGCCCAGGCCTTCAACCGCGCCACCCAGGCCAACCGCCAGCCCGGCTCCACCTTCAAGCCGATCGTCTATGCAACCGCGATGGACAATGGCTTCACGCCGGCCAGCATCGTGGTCGATGGCCCTTACTGCGTGTTCCAGACCAGGCTGCTCGGCACCAAATGCTTCCGCAACTTCGGCAACCAGCGCGGCGCTGGCGCCCAGACGCTGCGCTGGGGCCTTGAACAGTCGCGCAACCTGATGACCGTGCGGGTCGCCGATGCCACCGGCATGGAGCGCATCGCGGCCCAGGCACGCGCGCTGGGCATCGGCAATTATCAGCCGGTGCTGTCGATCGCGCTGGGGGCAGGCGAGACCACGGTGCTGAAGCTCACCAACGCCTATGCCCAGATCTTCAACCAGGGCCGCCGGCTGGAACCGGGCCTGATCGATTATGTGCAGGACCGGCAGGGCAAGCTGATCTGGCGGCGCGACACGCGCGGTTGCCCGGGGTGCAATGCGCCCGCCTGGAATGGCGGGCCGATGCCGCGGCCGCAGGGGCGGGTGGAACAGGTGATGGACCCGCGCACCGCCTATCAGATCGTCCACGTGATGGAGGGTGTCATCCAGCGCGGCACCGGCACGGCGCTGCTGCCGCTCAACCGGCCATTGGCGGGCAAGACCGGCACCACCAACGGCCCCAACGACGTGTGGTTCGTGGGCGGCACTCCCGATATCGTTGCCGGCCTCTATCTTGGTTATGACCGGCCGCGCCCGATGGGAGGCTATGCCCAGGGCGGCACGCTGGCGGCACCAATCTGGCGGCAATGGGCGCAGACCGCGCTGAAGGACTGGCCGACGCTGCCGTTCGTCATCCCGGCCGGCGTGCGCATGGTCCGCATCGACCGGCGCAGCGGCACCCGCGTGTTCGGCGTCTGGCCGGATGCGAGCCCGCGCCCGGCGGTGATCTGGGAGGCGTTCAAGCCCGACAGCGAGCCGCGCCGGGTGGTGAAGGGCGATGATCTGTTCGCCAACAGCGGTGGGCGCGTGCGGTCCGACGCGCAGTTCCTCGAACAGGAGGGCGGCATCTACTGAGCGGCTTGCCATCAGGGCAGCGCGCCAGTATCCGCACGGGCATGAGAGCCGAAGCCGAAAATGCCGCCCTTCAGATCAAGCAGGCGCTCGACCTGCTGAGGAGGTCTCTTTGACTGGGATCGCGCCCTTCGCCGCCTCGATGAGCTGAACGCCCGGGTCGAAGACCCGAAGCTGTGGGACAATCCCAAGGCCGCCCAGGCCCTGATGACCGAGCGTCGCCGGCTGGATGAGGCGATCACCGCCACGCGCTCCATCGAGCGTGATCTTGTCGACACGTCCGAACTGATCGAGATGGCCGAAGCCGAGGGCGACGAGGCCATGGCCGAGGATGGCGTTGCCGCGCTGAAAGCGCTGGCGCTGCGGGCCGAGAAGGACAAGGTGGCCGCCCTGCTGTCGGGCGAGGCCGACAACAACGACAGTTACATCGAGATCAATTCCGGCGCCGGCGGCACCGAGAGCCAGGACTGGGCCTCCATGCTGCTGCGCATGTACCAGCGCTGGGCTGAAAGCCACGGCTACAAGGTGGAGATGATCGATTACAATGCCGGCGAACAGGCCGGCATCAAGAATGCCACGCTGCTGGTGAAGGGCGCCCAGGCCTATGGCTGGGCGAAGACCGAAAGCGGCGTGCACCGGCTGGTGCGCATCAGCCCCTATGACAGCGCGGCGCGCCGCCACACCAGCTTTGCGTCGGTGTGGGTCTATCCGCAGGTTGATGATGACATCGAGATCGAGGTGAAGGAGGCCGATCTTCGCATCGACACCTATCGCGCTTCGGGCGCCGGCGGCCAGCACATCAACACCACCGATTCGGCGATCCGCATCACCCATATCCCGACCGGTGTGGTGGTGGCCTGCCAGTCCGAACGCAGCCAGCACAAGAACCGCGCCACCGCGATGAAGATGCTGAAGGCCCGCCTCTACGAGCGCGAACTGGCCATCCGCGAGGCCGAAGCCGCCAAGACCGAGGCCGCCAAGACCGACATCGGCTGGGGCCACCAGATCCGCTCCTATGTCCTCCAGCCCTACCAGCTGGTGAAGGACCTGCGCACCGGCGTCACCTCGACCAGCCCCGACGACGTGTTGAACGGCGAGCTCGATGCCTTCATGGCCGCCGCTCTGTCGCAGCGGGTGACCGGCGAGACCGTGACGGTGGAAGACGTGGACTAAGCGCCAAACTGGGCCTGGTAGCGCGCCAGGCCGGCGTCGAGATCGGCGATCAGATCGTCCACCTCTTCCAGCCCGATCGACAGGCGGATGATGGGGCCGGGCAGGGAGGTGGTTGTCGCGGTGCGGATGCGGTCAAGCTCGACCGGCAGCACCAGCGATTCGAAGCCGCCCCAGGAAAAACCGATGCCGAAGTGCCGCAGCTCGTCGATCAGCGCGGCGGTGTGCGGCCGGCTGCCCTGCTTCAGCACGAAGGCGAACAGCCCGGTGGCGCCGGCAAAATCACGGGAAAACAGGGCATGTTGCGGATGCGAGGGCAGCGCCGGATGCCACACACGATCCACCGCCTCGTGTGTCTCCAGCCAACGCGCGATGGCGAGCGCCGATTGTTCGTGCCGGTCGAGCCGTAGGTTGAGGGTTCTGAGGCCGCGCAGCACCAGCGCGCAGTCATCGGCCGAGACATGGTGGCCCAGCCGATAGAAGGCCGCCTTCAGCTTCGGCCACATCGCGGGCGTGGCCGTGGCGCTGCCCATCAGCAGGTCACTGTGCCCGGCGACATATTTGGTTAGCGCCTGCACGCTGATGTCCACACCGAGCGCCAGTGGCTGCAGGCGCAGCGGCGTCGCCCAGGTGTTGTCGATCACCGTGGTGATGCCGCGGGCCCGCGCAATGGCGGTGATGGCCGGCAGATCCTGCACTTCGAAAGAAAGGGAGCCAGGTGATTCCAGCAGGATGGCACGGGTCTTTTCAGAAATTGCATCAGCAATCGCGTCGCCGCAGCAGGGATCATAATAGCGTGTGGTGATGCCCAGCCGGCCAAGCAGATTGTCGGCCAAGGTGCGGGTTGGTTCGTAGGCGCTGTCGCTGACCAGCAACTCGTCTCCCGCATCGAGACAGGCGATGAGACTGGCAGCGATGGCCGCGACGCCGGACGGGAACAGCTTGGTGCCGGCCGCGCCCGGTTCGAGCTGGGTCAGCGCGTCTTCCAACGCCCAGTGTGTCTGGGTGCCGCGCCGGCCATAATAGAGCCCGGCATCAGGGTCCTTCAGGGCGGCGTCGAGATCGGCGAGGCTTTCGAACAGGATGGTCGAGGCCCGCGCCACCGGCGGATTGACCATGTCGTGGGCATGGGCCCGCCCGGCCTGCGCCAGTTTCGTGCCCGTGCCCAGCGCCGACAGATCGGTGAGCGGCGGTCGCCGGGCAGTCACGCGCCGGTCACGACCGGGGTGTGCGGGCTGGCGCCCCATTCGCTCCAGCTGCCATCATAGATGGCGACATCGGGCTTGCCGACCAGCGCCGCGCCAAAGGCCAGCACCGGCGCGGTGATGCCGGAACCGCAGGTGGCCACCAGCGGCTTCGCCAGATCGATGCCGGCGGCGTCGAACAGCGCCTTGATCTCGGCCGGCGGCTTGAACGTGCCGTCTTCCTTGAACATCGCCGAATAGGGGATGTTGGCGGCGCCGGGCATATGGCCGGGGCGCACGCCGGGGCGCGGATCGGCCTCGGCACCGGTGAAGCGGGCGACCGAGCGGGCGTCCACCACCTGTTCGGCGTGGGTGCGCAGATTCTCGGTCATCTGCGCCATGTCGCGCACCAGCTTCTTGTCGGCCCAGACGGTGAAATGGCGGTGGCGCACGATCGGCTTGCCGCTCTCGATCGGGCGGCCTTCCGCCTGCCATTTGGCGAGCCCGCCATCGAGGATGGCAACTTCGTGCGCACCGAACAGGTTGAGCATCCACCACACGCGCGCCGCCGAATGCAGCGGGCTGTTGTCGTAGACGACGATGCGGCTGCCATCGCCCAGCCCCAGCGCCTGGCAGCGCGAGGCGAACTTCTCCGGCGGCGGCAGCATGGTGGGCAGCGGGCTCGACGTGTCCGACACGTCCTCGATGTCGAAGAACACGGCGCCCGGGATATGGGCGGCCTCGAATTCGGTGCGGGCGTTGCGGCCGTGGGCGGGCAGGAACATCGTCGCATCGATGATCCGCAGGTCCGTCTTGCCCATTTCTGCGGCAAGCCAGTCCGTGGACACCAAGAGATCCATCTGTCACTCCCAACCGGCGCGGCGGCAGAATCGGCGCAGGGTTTTTGCGCGCCGGGCCAAGCCTTCCAGAGGCGTGACATAATTGCGCACATCGCGCATGTCACCCCCGAAGCACAGGAAAGATTACAGGACGGAGAGAAAATGGTGGACGTGTTGCATCTGGGCCAGACCTCCAGCCTCCCGGCCAGCCCGGAAGCTGCGGTGCTCGACTATCCGCCCAATCCGCGACCGGGCGCGCTCTACCTGGTGCGCTTCTCCTGCCCGGAGTTCACCTCGCTGTGCCCGGTCACCGGACAGCCCGATTTTGCGCACCTGGTGATCGATTATGTTCCGGATAAAACCATCGTTGAATCAAAGGCCTTGAAGCTATTCGTCGGATCATTTCGGAACCATGCCGGGTTTCACGAGGATGTGACCGTGGGCATCGGCCAGCGCCTGGTGGCGGAAATGCGCCCCCAGTGGTTGCGCATCGGCGGTTACTGGTATCCGCGCGGCGGCATTCCCATTGACGTGTTCTGGCAATCGGGCCCGCCGCCGGCCGGCCTGTGGCTGCCGGACCAGGGGGTGCCCGGTTATCGCGGCCGGGGTTGAGAGCTGAGTCGGGTCAGGGGATGCCGGTCAGCTTGTGGGTCTGCAGGCTGAGCCTCCACTGCGGGTGTGCCAGGCAATAGGCGATGGCGGCCTGGATGTTTTCGGCCTGGCGTGGGCCATCCATCGGCTGCAGGAAGAAGTGGCGGAAGGCCAGGCCGGCAAAGCGCTCCGGCATCGCCTTGGGCTGTGGGTAGACCAGCTTCAGCTCGTCGCCTTCGGTCAGCGCCAGCGGCGCATCGGCCTTGGGTGACACGCAGATCCAGTCGATGCCGGACGGCGGCACCTGTGTGCCGTTGGTTTCGATGGCAATCGCAAAGCCGCGCGCGTGCAGCGCCGCCACCAGCGGTTCGTCCAGCTGCAGCAGCGGCTCGCCGCCGGTGCACACCACCAGCCGGTGCGCCTGAGTTTCGCCCCAGCAGGCGGCGACCGCTTCAGCCAGGGCTTGCGCCCCGGCAAACTTGCCGCCGCCCGGGCCATCGGTGCCAACGAAATCCGTATCGCAGAACGTGCACACGGCGCTGGCGCGGTCCTGCTCCCGGCCCGACCACAGGTTGCAGCCGGCAAAACGCAGGAACACCGCGCGCCGCCCCACTTGCGCGCCTTCCCCCTGCAGGGTGAGGAACAATTCCTTCACCGCATAGCTCATGCTGCCGGGTCCGCGATTCCGGCTTCCGCAAAGCCCTTGGCGCGCAGCCGGCAGCTGTCGCACAGGCCGCACGACCGCCCGGCCGGTGTCGGGTCATAGCAGGACCAGGTCAACTCGATCGGCGCGCCGGCAGCGCGGGCGGCATGGACGATCCCGGCCTTGTCGAGCTGCATCAGCGGCGTGTGCACCCTGAAGCGCTCACCTTCGACGCCGGCCTTGGTGGCGGTGTTGGCCATGGCCTCGAAGGCGGCGATGAAGTCCGGCCGGCAATCGGGATAGCCCGAATAGTCGAGCGCGTTGACCCCGATGAAGAGGTCGCGTGCGCCGGCGGCTTCCGCCCAGCCCAGCGCCACCGACAGGAAGATGGTGTTGCGCGCCGGCACATAGGTGACCGGGATGCCGGGCTCGACACCGGACTTGGGGACATCGATGGCAGAAGTGAGCGCCGAGCCGCCAAAGCCGGTGAGATCCAATGGCAGCACGATGTGCCGCTCGACCTCCAGCGCCGCAGCGACGCGGGCGGCATGGTCCAGTTCGATGCGGTGGCGCTGGTTGTAATCGATGGTCAGCGCCAGCAGCAGCCAGCCTTGCGTTTTCGCGATGGCGGCGACCGTGGTCGAATCGAGCCCGCCCGACAGCAGGACGACAGCCTTTTTCATGCCGCGATCCCGAACACCCGGCTGCAGAACTGGCAATCGACCGCGATCAGGCCCCGCGCGTCGCGCATCTCGGCGCGCTCGGTTTCCGGAAAGCGCATCAGCACATCGCGGATATGCGCCGCCGAACAGCGGCATCCCTTCACCGGCACCGGCCCCGGCACCACCCGCACCTCTTCCTCGTGGAACAGCCGCCACAGCAGGGCCTCGCCCGACAGGTCGGGATCGGTGAGCTCATCCGGCGTCGTGGTGGCGGCCAGGGCCTCAATATGCTGCCAGTCGGGATGCTGCTCGCCGGCGTCGAGCCGTTCGCCGCCGATCTCGGCGCGGGCCAGATGCTGCACCATCAGCCCGCCGGCCAGCCAGCCCTGTGTCATGTCACCGGCCACGCCGACCCGCAGCAGGGTGGGCAGCTGCTCGGACTGGCCGAACCAGGCCCCGATCGCCTCGGACAGGCTCACGCCTTCCAGAGGCACGATGCCCTGCCAGCGCTCGTTCGACACCGCCTGCTCAACCGTGATGGCCAGATGGCCGCTGCCGAACAGCGCGGGCAGCGACATGCCCTCTGCAACCTCGGCCTGTTCGTCGTGCTTGAGGTAGCCGCGCAGTTCGCCGGCCCGCCAGTCGCAGGCCAGCAGCTCGACCGGGCCACCTTTGGCCTGGGCCTGCACGGTCACCTGCCCATCATCCTGCCGCATCGAGGCGCCGACCAGGGCCGTGAGAGTAAGCGCCTCGGCCAGCAGGCGGATCAGCGGTTCGGGATAGGGGTGGGCGGCGAGGATGGCATTCAGTGTCGCATCGAGGCGCACCACCTGGCCGCGCGCGCTGCGCCTGGGGACCATGAAGCCCAGGGTGCGGTCGGCGGTGGGGGCAATGCCTTCGCCGCGCGGCAGGTCGATGGTCATCCGATCTTGTCCAGGCACCAGAGCAGGATCGCCTTCTGGACGTGCAGACGGTTCTCCGCCTCGTCCCAGATCGCCGATTGCGGCCCGTCCATCACGCTGTCGGTCACCTCGTCGCCGCGGTGGGCGGGCAGGCAATGCAGGAAGATGGCGCCGCGGTTGGCGCGGGCCATCAGCGCATCGTTGACCTGGAACGGCCGGCAAGCGGCCATCTTGGCCTCGCTGTCCTTCTGGCCCATCGACACCCAGGTATCCGTCACCACCACGTCGGCGCCCACCATGGCCTCCTCGGGCGTGTGATAGAGGCCGATACAGCCGCCGCGCGCGCAGGCGGTGGCCATGATGCCGGCATCCGGGTCCATCCCGTGCGGCACGCCGACCCGAAGATCGAACTTCAGCAATGACGCCGCCTCGATCAGAGAGTTGGTCATGTTGTTGCCATCGCCAACATAGCCCCAGGTTGACCCCTCCACAGGGCGACCGGCGCGTTCTTCGAAGGTCATGATGTCGGCCAGCACCTGACACGGGTGGGTGAGATCGGTGAGGCCGTTGATCACCGGAATGGTGGCGAACTCGGCCAGCTGGTCGAGCTTGGCGTGGCTGCTGGTGCGCAGCATCAGGGCATCGACCATGCGCGACAGCACACGGGCAGTATCGGCGATGGTCTCGCCGCGGCCCAGCTGCATCTCGCCGGCCGAGGAGACGATGCTGCTGCCGCCCAGCTGGCGGATGGCCATGTCGAAGGAAAAGCGCGTGCGGGTGCTGGGCTTCTCGAAGATCATGCCGAGCACATGGCCGGCCAGCGGGGCATCGGCATCAACCTGGCCCTTGGGCCAGCCGGCGCGCAGCCGTTTGCGCCGGTGCGCTTCATCAAGGATGGCGCGCAGGCCATCCGGACCGGCCGGTGCAAGATCAAGGAAATGGCGCATCAACGATCTTCCGCAGCGCCCGCGAACCGGGCGCCATAATGTCAGGCGGCGGCGGCCGGCTGGTGGCTGGCGGCGGCGGCCGACAGGCGCTCCACGCATTCGCGGATCTCGGCCTCGCCGATGGTGAGCGGCGGGAGCAGGCGCACGACATTGTCCCCGGCAGCGACGGTGAGGATGCCATGGCTGCGGGCGTGGTTGACAAAGGCGCGACTGTCGCTCTTCAGCTTCAGGCCGAGCATCAGTCCCTGCCCACGCACCGAATCGAACAGGTGATCATGATTGGGGATCATCTGCTCCAGCGCCTGGGTCAGCCGGGCCCCCATCTCGGTCACGCGGGCGAGGAAGGCGGGCTCGGTGACGATGTCGAGCACCGCCTCGCAGGCCGCCATGGCCAGCGGATTGCCGCCATAGGTGCTGCCGTGAGTGCCGATCACCATGCCGGCCGCCGCGCGTTCGGTGGCGAGGCAGGCGCCGACCGGGAAGCCGCCGCCGATGCCCTTGGCGATCGCCATGATGTCAGGCGTGATGCCATAGAGTTCGTGCGCAAACAGCCGCCCGGTGCGGGCGACGCCGCACTGCACCTCGTCGAGGATCAGCAGCAGGCCATGCTTGTCGGCGAGCGCGCGCAGGCCCTTCAGGAACTCTTGGCTTGCCGGACGGATGCCACCTTCGCCCTGGATCGGCTCCACCATGAAGGCGCCCACCGTGTCGTCGATGGCGGCTTCGGCAGCGGCGAGATCATCGAACGGCACCACCTTGAACCAGTCAGGCAGCGGCTCGAAGCCCTTGCGCAGCTTTTCCTGGTCGGTGGCCGAGATGGTGGCCAGCGTGCGGCCATGGAAGGCGTTGGAGAAGGTGATGATGCGGTGCCGCTGCGGATTGCCGGTGGCATAATGATAGGAAAAGGCGGTCTTCACCGAGCATTCCACGGCTTCCGCGCCGGAGTTGGTGAAGAAGACCGTGTCGGCAAAGGTCAACTCCACCAGCCGCTGCGCGAGATGTTCCTGCGCCGGCACCTTGTAGAGGTTTGACGTGTGCATCAGCGTCGCCGCCTGCTTCTGGATGGCTTGCACCAGATGCGGGTGGCCATGACCCAGGCAGTTGACCGCGATGCCGCTGGCCATGTCGAGCCAGCCGCGCCCTTCGGCATCATAAAGATAACAGCCGTCACCACGCACCGGCGCCACCTCGCACCGGCCGTAAACAGGCATCAGCGGGCTGATCGTCATCGTCTCTTTCCCAAGCTTGCGTCTGGATGCGGACGCAAGAGAACGCGCGCGTTGCAATGCAAGAAGGCGGCCTTGTTCGACCGCCTTTCTGAGGCGGCTATAGCCGCTTGCTGCCCCCCTCTCAACCCCGCACGGCCTGCCGCCGTGCTTGTGCCAGCCCTGCGCTCTTGGCATGGCGGCATCATGGCTCATGAAGACGTGCTGCGCTGGCTGGCTGCCCATGCCCCCGATGTGCCGGTGATCGCGCCCGGTGCTTCCACCGCCACGGTGGCCGAAGCCGCGGCCGCCCTGGGCGTGGAGCCGGCGCGCATCGCCAAGACGCTGGCCATGCGAGTGAATGGCGCGGCGCTGCTGCTGGTGACGCGTGGCGATGCCCGGCTCGACAACCAGAAGGCGCGGGGCGCGCTGGGCGGCAAGCCCCGGATGCTCGACGCGCAGGAGACGTTGGCGCTGACCGGCCACGCGGTGGGCGGGGTTTGTCCGTTCGGGCTGGCCACCGACCTCCCGGTGTGGATCGATGTCTCGCTGAAGCCCTATGCCACGGTGTTTCCGGCGGCGGGCTCGCGCGACACATCGGTGGAACTGTCGCCCGATCGCCTCGCGGCCCTGGTCGCGCGGGGCTGGGTGGATGCCTGCACGCTTCCGGACGCGGGGCTGCCTTCCGTATAGGGCCGCACCAGCGCCGCCACGTCCACCCTGGCCTTCAGCCGGGCGGCAAGCAGATACATGCCGGCGATCTTCCTCTGGATGAAGAGGATGTCGGGCGGCGGCGCCGTCACATGTTCGCGCAAGGCCATCAGGCTGGCAGACTGGTCCTTCAGGTTGGCGGCCAGACCGCCGCCGCCGAAATCGAACGGGCCATCCATGCGCAGGGGGGCGAAGCCGTCGCGGGCCATGGTCAGGATGGTGGCCTCCATCGCCGTCGGGGCGGCGGGCGGCAGGATGCCGATCCCGGCCATGGCGGCAAGCAGACCCTGATCGTCGCCGGCCAACCCAGCCGCGAGCAGGGCGCGATAGCCTTCGCGGATGGCTGCGGGCACGTCGCGCGCGGCGCCGAAATCCAGCAGCACAAGCCGGCCGGAATTGAGATCATAACGATAGTTGGCGAAATTGGGATCGGTCTGCATCACGCCCCATTCGAACAGCTCGGCCATCAGGATTCGCAGCATCAGCGTCATCAGCCGGTCGCGCTCCGCCTGTGGCAGGGCGCTGGCCTTGTCGATGGCCACACCGCTCACGTGCCCCATGGCGAGGATGGTCGGTCGCGACAGGTCGGCCGCCAGCTGCGGCACCACGACATCAGGCCAGCTGGCGGCGAGCTGGCCGAAACGGGCGAGCATGCCGCCCTCGCGGGCATAATCGGCCTCTTCCTTCAGCTGGCGCTTGGCTTCGGCCAGCAGCGGATCAAGCGCGAAGCCAGCCGGCAACAGGCCCGACAACTTCACCAGGGTCGCCACGTTGTCGACATCGGCATCGATGCTGGCGGCCACGCCGGGATATTGGACCTTGATGGCAAGGTCGCGGCCATCAAGCGCCACCGCCCGGTGCACCTGGCCGATCGAGGCCGCCGCAATCGGCCGCTCGTCAAAACGCTGGAACTGGGCGCGCCAGCCCGGCCCCCAGCCGGCCACCAGCGCCTGTTCCAGCTGCGCCGGCGGCATCGGATCGGCCTCGGCCCGCAGCCGGCCCATGATCTCGGCCAGCTCGGGCGGCAGCACGTCGCCGCCATCCATGGAGATCAGCTGCCCCATCTTCATGGCAGCGCCGCGCAGCCGCGCCAGCTCATCGGCAAGGCGCCTGGCGTTGGCGGGGGTGAGCAGCAGGCTGGGCAGATCGGGTGTGCGGCCCTTGAGCACCTCGCGTGCGCCGCCGCCCAGCACATTGCCGGCAATGCCGCCGGCCAGCCGGCCGAAGCC
>NZ_WMHO01000050.1 GCF_010994245.1 Sandarakinorhabdus rubra | reverse complement strand
GCGCCGGCTGGCGGTGCATCGCGGCCCATTCGGTGATCATCACCAGCCCGGCCGCGGCAGCGAGCGCGGCAAACACCAGCCCGCCAGCCCACAGCGCGCCCAGCGCAGCGCCCACCAGCACCAGCCCGGTGGCCACGCGGCGGCCAAGGTCACTGCCCGCCACCGCCGACATCAACGACCTCCGAAGCGCCGCTCACGGCGGGAAAACTCGGCCAGCGCTTGCGCCAGCGCCGCACCATCGAAATCCGGCCACAACGTGTCGGTGACGATATATTCGGCATAGGCCGCCTGCCAGAGCAGGAAGTTCGACAGCCGGAGCTCGCCCGAGGTGCGCAGCACTGCATCGGGCGGCGGATAGCCGGCGGTATCGAGCCGGGCTTCCAGCGCCTCGGCGGTGATCGCCTCGGGCGTCAGCTCACCGGCGGCCACGGCGCGGGCCAGCGCCTGGGCGGCCCGCACCAGTTCGCCCTGCCCGCCATAGTTAAGCGCCATCACCAGCTTCAGGCCGCGGTTGCCGGCGGTGCGTGTCCGGGCGCGTTGAAGCAGATCCACCAGGTCAGGCCTCAGCGCCTGCCAGTCGCCAATGAAGTCGAGCCGGACGCCATTCTTGTGCAGGGCGTTGATCTCGCTCTGCACATAATGCTTGAGCAGGCCCATGAGGTCGTTCACCTCATCCGGCGGGCGCTTCCAATTCTCGCTGGAAAAGGCATAGAGCGTGAGGACATCGAGGCCCAGCCCGGGGGCTGCCTCCACCACGCGCCGCACCGCCTCCACGCCCTCGCGGTGCCCGGCAATGCGCGGCAGCCGGCGCGCCTTGGCCCAGCGGCCGTTGCCATCCATGATGATGGCCAGATGCCGGCAGCGCTCGCCCCCAGACTGAGCATCGCCAACCGGGTCACCCAGCGCGGCAGCGGCAGGGGCGGCGAGCGCCGTCACTTGCCGAGGATTTCCTTCTCCTTGGCGGATGCCGCGGCATCGATGTCGGTCACCGCCTTGTCGGTGATCTTCTGCACTTCGGCCTCCAGCCGCTTCTGCTCGTCCTGGCTGATCTTGCCCTTCTTTTCGGCGGCCTTCAGGGCTTCCATGCCGTCACGGCGCACGTTGCGAGCGGCGATCTTGGCCTTTTCCGCATAGCTGCCGGCCAGCTTCACCATCTCCTTGCGGCGATCCTCGGTCATGTCGGGGATCGGCAGGCGCAGCGTCTGCCCGTCGGTGATCGGATTGAGGCCAAGGCCGGCCGAACGGATGGCCTTCTCCACCGGGGTCACATTGGAGCGGTCCCACACCGACACGGTGAGCATGCGCGGTTCCGGCGCCGTCACGGTGGCCAGCTGGTTCAATGGCATCATCGAGCCATAGACTTCCACCTGCACCGGATCGAGCATGCCGGTGTTGGCACGCCCGGTGCGCAGGGACGAAAGATCATGCTTCAGTGCCTCGATCGCGCCAGCGGTGCGGCGCTCGAGATCGGCCTTGAACGGGCCGGCGTCGAATTCAGCCATGGGCCTCTCCCTCGTTGCTCACGATCGTCGACGTGCCCTCGCCGCGCAGCACCGACAGCAGCATGCCGGGCTCACGGATGTTGAACACGATGATCGGAATATCATTGTCGCGGCACATGGAGACCGCGCTGGCATCCATCACCTTCAGATTGTCGGCCAGCACCGTGCCATAGCTGACGCGGGCAAAGCGCCGGGCGCCGGCCACCTGCTTGGGATCTGCATCATAGACGCCATCGACACTGGTGCCCTTGAACAGCGCATCGCAGTTCATTTCCGCCGCGCGCAGCGCTGCGCCCGTGTCGGTGGTGAAGAAGGGGTTGCCGGTGCCGGCGGCAAACAGCACGACACGGCCCTTTTCCAGGTGGCGCTCGGCGCGGCGGCGAATGTAGGGCTCGCACACCGAGGGCATCGGAATGGCCGACTGCACCCGGGTTTCAACGCCGATATTCTCCAGCGCATTCTGCATGGCGAGCGCGTTCATGACGGTGGCCAGCATGCCCATATAGTCGGCACTGCCGCGATCAAAGCCCTTGGCAGCAGCGGCAAGGCCCCGGAAAATGTTGCCGCCGCCCACGACGAGGCACAGCTCCACCCCGGTGTCGTGCACCTGCTTCACCTCGCCGGCGATGCGGGCCACCTGCTCGGGATCGATGCCATAGGCGCCCTGCCCCATCAGCACTTCGCCGGACAGCTTCAACAGGATGCGCTTGTAGGCGGCCATGTCGGGTGCGGCTTCTTTCGGCTGATGACGGAACGCTAGTGTCACTAACCGCGCAAGGCGGCCCTGCCAAGCCGCGCGGGGGAGAAAAACGGTGGATGACAGGCGGGCGGGCCCGGTCACCCGGGCCCGCCCGCCGTCAAGGGCTTCAGAGGCCGGCGGCCGCTGCCACTTCGGCGGCGAAGTCGCTCTGCTGCTTCTCGATGCCTTCGCCGAGCTGCATGCGCACGAAGCCCTTCAGGGCAATCGGCGTGCCGGCGCCCTTGGCGGCCGCGGCCACCACGTCGGCCACCCTGGTCTTGCCGTCGATGACGAAGACCTGGGTGAGCAGCGCATTCTCCTGCGCGAACTTGCGCACGCCGCCTTCGATCATCTTCTCGATGATCTCGGCCGGCTTGCCGCTGGTGGCGGCCTTTTCGCGGGCGATGGCGCGCTCACGCTCGACCAGCGCCGGGTCAAGCCCGGCCTCGTCCAGCGCCAGCGGGCTGGCGGCGGCCACATGCATGGCGATCTGCTTGGCCAGCGGCTCCAGCACGTCGGCGGGCGCCGCGGATTCGAGGCCAACCAGCACACCGATGCGGCCGATGCCCGGCGCAATCGCGTTGTGGACATAGGACGCAACGACGCCCTGGCTCACGCTCAGCGCGGCGGTACGGCGCAGCGACTGGTGCTCGCCGATGGTGGCGATGTTGGCGGTCAGCTTGTCGGCCACCGTGCCCTCGCCGCCCGGGAAGGGCAGCGCGGCCAGCGCCGCGGCATCGGCGCCGGTGTCGAGCGCCAGCGCCGTCACCGTGGAAACGAAGGTCTGGAAGATCTCGTTCTTGGCCACAAAGTCCGTCTCGCTGTTCACTTCGACAGCGGCGCCCTTCAGGCCGGCGACGGCAACGCCCACCAGGCCTTCAGCGGCGGTGCGGCCGGCCTTCTTGGCGGCAGCGGCCAGGCCCTTGGCGCGCAGCCAGTCAACGGCGGCTTCCATGTCGCCACCGGTTTCGGCCAGCGCCTTCTTGCAGTCCATCATGCCGGCGCCGGTCTTGTCGCGCAGGTCCTTCACCATGCTGGCGGTGATTTCAGCCATGCTGATGCTCCTTTGGTTGGTCGGGGCGGGCCATGCACCGCCGCTGTGAACACTGTGTGACAAGAGGCCGGGCACCACCGGCACCCAGCCTCCCGTCGGTCGGGCGTGAAGCCTCAGGCTTCCGGCTGGGCTTCGGGCGCGGCGTCCGGGGCCGGTTCGGCCACGTCGGCAACAGGCTCTTCCGGGGCCAGATATTCCACCGGCGCCTCTTCCAATGCACCCAGGTCCACGCCCATGTCGGCGGCGCGGCCCTGACGGGCGTCCAGAATGGCGTCCGCAATGGCGTTCACATAAAGCTGGATGGCGCGGCTGGCATCGTCATTGCCGGGCACCGGGAAAGCGATGCCGCTGGGATCGGTGTTGCTGTCGAGCACGGCCACCACCGGGATGCCCAGCACATTGGCTTCCTTGACGGCCAGCTCTTCCTTGTTGACGTCGATGATGAAGATGACGTCCGGCAGGCCACCCATGTCGCGAATGCCGCCCAGCGAGGCTTCGAACTTGTCGCGCTCACGCGTCAGCTTCAGCACTTCCTTCTTGGTGAAGCCGGTGGTGTCGCCCGACAGGGTTTCCTCAAGCTGCTTGTACTTGCGGATCGAGCCCGAGATGGTCTTCCAGTTGGTGAGCATGCCGCCCAGCCAGCGATGGTTGACATAGTGCATGCCGCAGCGGCGGGCGGCTTCGGCGATCGGGTCCTGCGCCTGGCGCTTGGTGCCGACGAACAGCACCTTGCCGCCGTGCTGCACGGTGACGCGCACGAAATCCAGCGCGCGGGCGAACAGCGGCACGGTCTGCGACAGGTCAATGATGTGAACGCCGTTGCGCTCACCGAAGATGTAGGGCTTCATCTTCGGGTTCCAGCGATGCGTCTGGTGGCCGAAATGGGCGCCTGCCTCAAGCAGTTGCGCCATGGAGACGACGGGAGCCGCCATAGTATCTTACCTCCGGTTGGGCCGCTGCAGGGGGAGCATGGCGAATGCCGTGCACCGGATATGTTCCCTGCATGGGGTTTGGAAGCGGCGCCGATAGCCGGGCAGCGCCGTTCCGTCAAGCCAGGGCGGGATCAGCGCGCCGGCGTCACCTTCAGCAGCTTGCCGTTCACATCGTCGGTGACGAGATACATCTCGCCGGCCGGGCCCTCGATCACGTCGCGGATACGCTCCTTGCGGTCGGTGAGCAGCCGTTCCTCGCCCACCACCAGGTCGCCCTTCATCACCAGCCGCACCAGCGCCTGCACCCTGAGGCCGCCGATGAAGATGTTGCCCTTGAATTCGGGTGCACCGCGCCCCGAGTGGAAGATCATGCCCGACGGGCCGATCACCGGATCCCAGTAATAGACCGGCTGCTCCATGCCCGGCGCCTGCGACAGGCCATCGCCGATCACCTTGCCGCTATATTCCTCGCCATAGGTGATGGTTGGCCAGCCATAATCGCGGCCCATCTGGATCTGGTTGAGTTCGTCTCCGCCCTGCGGCCCATGCTCCACTTCCCACAGCCGGCCCCTGGCATCGAGTGCCGCGCCCTGCACGTTGCGGTTACCATAGCTCCAGATCTCCGGCCGGGCGCCGGCGGCGTTCACGAAGGGGTTGTTCTTCGGGATTGAGCCGTCACGGTTGATGCGCACGATCTTGCCGAGCAGGCTGTCCAGCTTCTGCGCCTGCATGCGGCCGGGCAGGATCGAGCGTTCGCCCAGCGTCACGATAAGCGTGCCATCCTTCGGGAACACCAGCCGGCCACCATAATGCTGCGCGGAGTCCATGGTCGGCAACTGGCGGAAGATCACCTGCACGTCACGCATCTGGCTGCCCACCAGGTGCCCGCGGGCGACGCTGGTGCCATTGCCGCCTTCACGCGGCTCGGCGTAGGTCCAGTAGACCCAGCCGTCGCCGGGGATGGCGACGCCCAGCATGCCGCCCTGGTTGCGGGTGTCGGTGGCGGGCGTGCCGGTCACGGGCGTCTTCGTGCCGTCGGCGGCCACGATGGTCAGGCGCCCGGCGGCCTTTTCCGACACGAGGAAGCGGCCATCCTTCAGGAGAGCGACGCCCCACGGCTTGTTGAGGCCGGTGGCAATCTCGGTCACCTTGAGCTGCGTCTTCGCGATCACCGCTTCGGCCCGGGTCTGGCCGGCAAAGGCCGGCTGCTTTTCCGGGACGTTTGGCGGCCCCTGCTTCACCGGCGCGGCGACAGCGGCGGCCGAGGCCGAGGCGGCCAGCAGGGCCGCGATCAAAAGCGTGCGCGTCATGGGCGAATCTCCTTTGCGGGCGCTTATGGAGAGGCGATCCCAAATCGGCAATGCGGCACGCGCTGCATCAGCCGGCGCGGGGGTCTCAGGTCGCGATGCGCGGCCGGCTCATGTAATCCATCTTGCCCAGCGGCAAGCCCTTGTTGCGGAAGATGGCGTACAGAATCGTCGCATGGAAATAGAAGTTGGGCTGGCTGAAGCTCAGCAGGAAGTCCTCGCTCTTGAACGGCATCCGCCGGTCGCGGAACACAAACGCGGTGGTGCCGCCGATGAAGCCCTCCATCTCGGCCTCGGTCACTGCCGCCAGCGCGGCATCGGCATCGCTCAGCATCGCCCGGAAGCTGGCATAGTCCGGCGCCGGCATGGCAAGGCCGCCCCCCGGGCTGAACTGGCCGGCCCGCACCGCGGCGATGGCGCCGGCACTGTGCGCCGCCACGCTCTGCACCTGAAAGGCCAGCGGCAGCATGTCGGGCGCCAGCTTCTGCTCGGCCAGGTCGCCAATGCCGGCCGCTTCCGCCTTGGCCAGCACGTTCAGGCAGCCCGCAATGATCTGCCGGCAGGAGGGCACGAAGGCGGCGTGGAGCGAAAGCGGCATGATGGCGAGTCCCCTTGGGTGGTGCGGGGGGGAGTGTGGCCGGGATCGCGGTATCGAACAAGCACAGCCGGATACGGAAACCGCACGGGCGCCCGGCGCGGCAAAGCCCCGCCGTCGGACGACACACGAAAAGGGCGGCCTGTGGGGGCCGCCCTTTCCGGTCGCCGGCCGATCTTGCCGGAGTCGGTGGATAGCGTCGCTATCCACGCGCCCGGCTGCGATCAGTGCTGCGTTGCCGGCATCAACACTTCCATGCCGTCCAGCGCCGGCGCGGCCTTGATCTGGCAGGCCAGCCGGCTGTTGGGCTTGGCCGTATCGGCCAGTTCCAGCATCGACTCTTCCAGTTCCGACCGTTCGCCGGTCAACGCTTCCCACTGTTCCGGGATGTAGCAATGGCAGGTGGCGCAAGCGGCATTGCCGCCACAGTCACCATCGATGCCCGGCACATTGTTCTGCACCGCGCCTTCCATCAGATTTTCGCCTTCCGGCACATCGACCGGATGGCGGGCACCATTGTGCTCGACGTAGATGATCTTGACCATGTGTTCCTCTGATTATGCCGGAATCCGGACCATCATCTTCTTGTAGCCCTTCACGAAGGCGCTCGGCACCCGCTCCGGCTCTTCCAGCACCTCGATATGGTCGAAGCGCTTGAGGATTTCCTCCCACAGGATCTTCAGCTGCAGTTCGGCCAAGCGGTTGCCCACACAGCGGTGGATGCCGAAACCGAACGACATGTGCTGGCGAGCGCGCGGACGGTCGATGATGAACTCGTCCGGCCGGTCGAGGACGCTGTCATCGCGGTTGGCCGACGAATACCACATCACCACCTTGTCGCCCTTGTGGATGAGCTGGCCGTTCAGCACCGTGTCCTGCAGCGCGGTGCGGCGCATGTGGGCCAGCGGCGTCTGATAGCGGATGATCTCGGAGACCATGTTCTCGACAAGGCCATGATCGGCCTTGAGCTTGGCATATTCGCCCGGGTTCTTGTTGAGGAAATACAGACCGCCCGAGATCGAGTTGCGGGTGGTGTCGTTGCCGCCAACGATCAGCAGCACGAGATTGCCCATGAACTCCATCGGCGGCATGTTGCGGGTCGCCGGGTTGTGGGCCAGCATCGAGACAAGGTCACCGGTCGGCTCGGCATTCACCCGCTCGTTCCACAGCATGGTGAATTCCTGCAGCATGCCCAGGAGGATGCCCTGCCGCTCTTCCTTGCCCGGATTGCCCGGCAACTCCGGATCGGAGGTCGACACGTCCGACCAGTAGGTCAGCATGCGGCGACGCTCCTGCGGCCAGCCGAACAGTGTCGCCAGCATGCGACTGGTCAGCTCGATCGACACCTTGTCCACCCAGTCGAACGCATCACCGCGCGGCAGGCTGTCGAGCACTTCGCAGGTGCGGCTGCGGATCAGCTCTTCGTAGGAGGCGAGATTCTGGCCCGACACGATCGGGTTGACGGCCTTGCGCTGCACGTCATGCTTGGGCGGATCCATGGCGATGAACATCGGCATGATGAAATCGGGATCCATGTCGAACAGGGTGATCCCGCCCAGCGTGGCTTCGGAACTGAACACCTGGTGATTGGTGTCCACCGCCATCACGTCGTTCCAGCGCGTGACGTTCCAGAAGCCGCGATGGCGATTGCTGTTCTGGCTGGTGAAGAACACCGGCGCCTCTTCGCGCAGCCGCTTGAAATAGACCCAGTGGGTGTCCGTTTCCCACCACAGCGGATCGGCGATATCCACCTCGTCCAGGGGCGCGGTGGCCAGATAGGCCTCCAGCGTCGCCTTGTCGTGGTTGGGCAGATCGGGCCGCACGCGCGGCGGCAGCGGCCAACTCACACTGCCCTGCGGCAGCGATTGGGTGATCCGCGTGTCCTTCAGTTGCGTCGCCATCGTCTATCCCCTTGATGGTGTATCCAGCAAACCCCTCAGCTGCGGAGATACACTACGCAAACGCCGCTGGCCACGAAAAAATGCGGACAACGTCTCCGTATTTGCACGGAGCGCGCCTTGGCGCCCATAGTCCGAAGACAAACAGGAGCACGCCATGCCCGCACTGGAGCAACTGGTGGTCGACATCGCCACCGCGATGGCTGAGCGCACGGCGCGCGGGCGGGTTGCAGATTATATTCCGGAACTGGCCAAGGTCTCGCCAGCGCACTTCGGCCTGGTGGTGGCGACGGCCGATGGCCACGAGGTGGTCGCTGGCGATGCCGACACGCGCTTTTCCATCCAGTCGATCTCGAAGCTGTTCGCCCTGGTGGAGGCGCTGTCGCGCGATGCCGATGCGGTGTGGCGGCGTGTGGGGCGCGAACCCTCGGGCAGTGCCTTCAACTCGATCGTGCAGCTGGAGGCCGAGCGCGGGCGACCGCGCAACCCGTTCATCAACGCCGGCGCGCTGGCCGTCACCGATCTCATTGCCCAGGATGACGATCCGCGTGCCGGCGCCGGGGCGATCCTGCGGCTGGTGCGCCGGCTGGCCGGAGACGACAGCATCGCCATCGATAGCGCGGTCGCCTATTCCGAAGCCGCCACCGGCCATCGCAACGCCGCGCTGGCGCATTTCATGAAAGCGGAAGCCACCATCGATGGCCCGGTGGAGCAGACGCTCTCCACCTATTTCCACCAGTGCGCGATTGCCATGAGCTGCCGACAACTGGCGCGTGCCGGGCGGTTCCTGGTTCATGGCGGGCGCGATCCGGCCAGCGGTGAAGCGGTGATCTCGGCCGAACGGGCGCGGCGCATCAACGCCCTGATGCTGACCTGCGGGCATTATGATGCGTCGGGTGAGTTTGCCTTTCGCGTTGGCTTGCCGGGCAAATCGGGCGTGGGCGGCGGCATCCTCGCCATCGCGCCGGGCCGGGCCAGCATCGCCGTGTGGTCGCCAGGCCTTTCGGCACAGGGCAATAGCCTGCTCGGCACCGAGGCGCTGGAAATGCTGGCCCACGGCATGGGCTGGAATGTCTTCAACCCGGACCCGGCGCCCTAACCGACCAGCGCCAGCTGCGGCGGGTCGAGAAGCTCCTGCACCACCCGGTCAGCCCCCAGCACGCGGGCGATGGCGGCCTCGAAATCGGCATCGATCAGGAACCCGCGGCCCAGCACCAGCCGCGCCAGGCCGGCCGGGGTGGCCACTTCGGCGACCAGTTCCCCCCTGCCCCGGCCACTCCCGCCGGCCAGTGCCGCCTGCAGCGCCGCGACCTCGCCCGGGTGAACCAATCGCACCACCAGCCGGCCACGGGCGCGGCGCGCCACGTCAGCCAGCAACTGCACGGAGCGCACGCCCAGCCGGGCGACATCCTCGCCCTCCTTCCACTGCACCTCCATGCCGAGCAGCAGCGGCGGCGGCGGATCGGACAGCGCGTCGAGCACGGCTTGCGCCTCTTCGCTGAAGCAGGTGGCCGAATACTGGCCCGACCGGTCGGAGAAGCCGAGCATCATGTAGCGCCGGCCGCCCTGGGTGGTCCGCCAGCGGCGGTCCTCCAGCAGCCCGGCCATCATCACGCTCTGGCGGCCACCGCCGGCCGGTGCCGGCAGCGCCATCACTTCGGCATTGGTGAGCACCCGGTTGGCGCTGAGCGCAGCGGCAAAGCCATCGACCGGATGGCCGGCGAAGTAATAGCCAAAGGCCTCCTTCTCGCGCGTCATCTGCTCGCTGGTCGACCAGTGCAATGCAGGCACCATCAGGGCGAGCGCGCCGGTGTCGGCAACGCCCGTCGCCTCGCCGAACAGCGCCACCTGCGCCGACTCGCGCTCGGCCGTGGCGGCCTGGGCGCTGGCCATGATCGCCTCGGCCAGCGCGAACAGGCCGGCGCGGGTGCCCGAACCGATCAGATCGTCGAGCGCACCGGCACCGATCAGGCTTTCCAGCTGGCGCTTGTTCATGGCCCTGGGGTCCAGCCGCTGGGCGAGATCGGCGGCATCGCGGAACGGCCCGCCCGCCTCGCGCAGCGCCACCAGCCCTTCCATCGCCTTCCGGCCAACGCCCTTCAGCCCGGCCAGCGCATAACGCACCGCCTCGTCCTCCACGGTGAAATCGGCCGCAGAACGGTTGATGGAGGGCGGGCGCACCTCCACGCCGCTGCGGCGCGCATCCTCCACGAAGGCCGCCAATCGATCACTGTTGTCGAGATCATAGGCCATCGAGGCGGCATAGAATTCGGCGCGGTGATGCGTCTTCAGCCACGCGGTGTGATAGGAGACCAGCGCATAGGCCGCCGCGTGGCTCTTGTTGAAGCCATAGTTGGCGAACTTCAGGATCAACTCGAAGATGGCATCGGCGGTTGCGGCATCGATGCCGTTTGCCGCCGCGCCGTCGGTGAAGCGCGCCTTCTGCGCCACCATCTCGGCATGGATCTTCTTGCCCATGGCGCGCCGCAGCAGATCGGCCTCGCCCAGGCTGTAGCCGGCCAGCTCGCGGGCCAGGCTCATCACCTGTTCCTGGTAGACGATGATGCCGTAGGTTTCCTCGAGGATCGGCGCCATCGCCGGGTGCAGCAGTTCCACCTTCTCGCGCCCGGCCTTGCGGGCGGCGAAGCTGGGGATATTGTCCATCGGGCCGGGGCGATAGAGCGCGCCCAGCGCCACGATGTCGGCAAAGCAATCGGGGCGGACCTGGCTCAGCGCGCGGCGCATGCCTTCCGATTCGAACTGGAACACGCCCACCGTGTCGCCTTCAGCCAACAGCTTGTAGACTTGGGGATCGTCAGTCCGCAGCCGGCTCCAGTCGACATCAAGGCCCCGGTCGCGCAGCATCCGGGCCGCGGTGTCGAGCACCGACAGTGTTTTCAGGCCAAGGAAGTCGAACTTCACGAGGCCGGCCTTCTCGGCGGCCTTCATCTCGAACTGCGTCACCGGCATGTCCGAGCGCGGATCGCGGGTCAGCGGCACCAGCTCGCTCAAGGGCCGGTCGCCGATCACCACGCCGGCGGCATGGGTGGAGCTGTGGCGCGGCAAGCCTTCCAGCCGCAGGGCGATATCGACCAGCCGCTTGACCTTGGGGTCACGCTCCACCTCGGCGATGAACGCCGGCTCGCCCGGGTAGGGATTGCCGTCCTTGTCGCTGCCCTGTCCCAAGGTACGCGCCAGCGTCCACGGATCGGTGGGGTGGCTGGGGACCAGCTTGGCCAGCCGGTCGGTCTGGCCATAGGGCATCTGGAGGACGCGGCCGACATCCTTCAGCACGGCGCGCGCCTTCATCCGGCCAAAGGTGATGATCTGCGCGACCTGGCCGGGGCCATAGCGCTTCTGGACGTAATCGATGACCTCACCGCGCCGCGTTTCGCAGAAGTCGATGTCGAAATCCGGCATCGAGACGCGGTCAGGGTTGAGGAAACGCTCGAACAGCAGGCCATGTTCGAGCGGGTCGAGATCGGTGATGGTCAGGGCCCAGGCCACCACCGAGCCGGCGCCGGAACCGCGCCCCGGCCCCACCGGAATGCCCTGCCCCTTGGCCCATTTGATGAAGTCGGCCACGATCAGGAAATAACCGGCAAAGCCCATGCCGCCGATCACACCCTGCTCGAAGGCGAGACGCTCGCGGTAGGGCGCGCGCGCCGCCTCATCCAGCCCCAGCGCGTCGAGCCGCGCCTCGAGGCCCTTGCCGGCTTCGGCGGCTAGCATCGCCTCCTCCCCGCCTTCGGACAGCCGCGGGAGGATCGGCTTGCGCGACGGCGCCAGCACGGCGCAACGCTGCGCCACCACCAGCGTGTTTGCGACCGCTTCGGGCAGATCGGCGAACAGCGCCAGCCAGTCCGCCGCAGGCTTCAGCCACTGCTGCGGGTTGGAGCGGCGACGGTCGCCGGCATCGACATAGGTGGAATCGGCGATGCACAGCAGCACATCGTGCGCCTCGTGCATGTCGGGCGTGAGATACTTGACCGGCGCGGTGGCGACGATCGGCAGGCCGCGAGCCTCGGCCATGCGCAGCAGGCCGGCCTCGCTCTTCTGCTCTATGGGCTCGCCGCTGCGCGCGATCTCGACATAGAGCCGGCCCGGGAACAGCGCCTCCAGTCGATCGGCCATGGCGTCCGCCGATTGCCCCTCAGCCAGCAACCGGGCCAGCGCGCCATCGGCACCGCCAGTGAGACACAGCAGGCCCTGCGTGCGGCCTTCGAACTGCTCCAGCCGCAGCAGCGGCTCGCCCGCCACATCGGACTCGAGGTGCGCGGTGCTCACCAGCCCGATGAGATTGGTGTAGCCCGCATCGTCCTGCGCATAGAGCACCAGCCAGTCGACTGGCGGACGACCATGCAGGACCGCCGGGCCTGACTGGGGCCTCTCCACCGGCAGCAGCGCGCCGATCAGCGGCTGCACGCCGGCGGCCTTGGCGGCAGCCGAAAAGTCCATCGCAGCGAACATATTGGCCCGATCGGCCAGGCCAATGGCGGGAAAGCCCAGCTGCCGCGCCACCTTGGCCAGCTTTTCCGGCGGGCAGGCGCCTTCCAGCATCGAAAAGGCGCTATGGCAGCGAAGGGGGACGAATCCGGCGTGGGCCATCGCCGAACTATGGCCAGCCCGGTCGCCCCCGCCAACCCATGTGCGCGACTTTGTCCCCAGCTAATTCCGACATCAATGCGGGCACGATTCAGGGTGCGCGGCCAATCCGGTCGAATTGCTTGCTCCAGTAGATCAGGAACACCCGACCCAGCACATCTTGCGACGGCACCATGCCGGGGCCATCCATTGCAGGGTCAAACCGGCTGTCGAGGCTGTTGTCACGGCTGTCGCCCAACACGAAGACATGCCCTCGTGGCACCAGTCGTTCGGCAACATTGTCCTGAGGACGCATCCCAAGATCGAGCACGAGATGATCCTGGCCATCTGGCAGCCGTTCCCGGAAGACACGTCCTGGTGGAGAGCCCGCCATGCCTGGCATCGGTTGCAGGGGCACCGCCTTGCCGTTCAGGATGAGGACGCCATCCCGCATCGCGACGCGCTCGCCGCCTATCGCCACCAGGCGGCCAAGACGGACGTTCTCGTCGGCACCAAGGTAGACAACCAGATCGCCCCGCTTCAACCTCTGACCAACTCGCTGGTCGGCCCAGACGCGTTCGGCAACGTGCAACGTGGGCTCCATGCTGGGGCTGGTCACCGAGTAGGCATGAATGGGCGGATCAGGGGCCAGCGCGGCAATCGCTACAATGCCAGCCCAGGCCACCCAGTAGGGCCAATGCCAGCGAAATCTGTGTGGCGACAATGCCTGCCGACTGTCCCGCCAAACCAGGATCGTGGACCAGGTCAGCAAACCAAGACTGAGGATCACCACGGCTGCGAGCCACATCAGTGTGAATTGCTCATGATCGCGCGTCGTCGGCAGCAGCCGAAGCGGCGGTAGCGCGATGTTGCCGACCACCTGCGTCAACACCAGAAGCACGAGGCCGACGCCCAAACGGCCCAGCCAGAGCAATCCCAACCCCGGCAGCGGGATATGCAAGACGGTGATCGCCAGACGCCGCCACAAGGGACGGTCGCTCGCGCCTTGATCAGGCATTGACCAGCCGCCCCTGTTGAAGCCGCACCACCCGGTCCATTCGGCGGGCCAGCGCGACATTGTGGGTGGCGACCAGCGCTGCCGCGCCCTGCCCGCGCACCAGATCGAGGAAGGCGGCCAGCACCAGGCCGGCGGTCGCCTCGTCGAGGTTGCCGGTGGGCTCGTCGGCCAGCACCAGCGCCGGCCGGTTGGCGAGAGCGCGGGCCACCGACACG
>NZ_WMHO01000005.1 GCF_010994245.1 Sandarakinorhabdus rubra | reverse complement strand
CCTGCGCGCCATCCCGGCCGGCGAGACCCGCAGCTATGGCCAGCAGGCCGCCAGCATGGGCCAGCCATCGGCGGTGCGTGCCGTAGGCCTGGCCAACGGCGCCAACCCGATCGGGATCATCGTGCCCTGCCACCGCGTGGTGGGGGCGGGCGGCGCGCTCACCGGCTATGCCGGCGGCGTCGAGCGCAAGGCCTGGCTGCTGCGCCACGAAGGCGCTATGCGGCCGACAATTTTGCTCTAGGCACGCTGCTGTAGCCGACCCACGGCCGCAGCCAGCCGATGCGGGCTGTCGCCATGCAGAACAAAGTGGTGCCCACCGCCGTGCCGACCATCAGCACGGCCGCCTTGGCCCACAGCGGCAATGCCAGCGGCAGCAACCACCAGGCGGCGAGCACGATGATCGTCTGGTGGATCAGATAGGCCGGGAATACCGCTTCGGCCAGCGGCTGGCGCCAGCGGTGATCAACCGCCAGAAACCGCTGCGCCAGCCCCAGCAGGCCGATGATCATGCCCCAGGCCTGCACCGCGCGGGCCATGCGGCTAATGATCAGCCAGCCGCCATCCACCTCGCCCGGCAGGCCGTTGATCGAGGCCACCACCGCCCAGCCGGCTAGCCCCAGCAGCAGCCCGGCACGCCACAGCCGGGCCACCCCGGTCCACAGCGGACCGGCGGTGCCCATGGCCGCGCCGATGAAGAAGCCGCCGCCATAGATCCAGTGCATGCACCAGTCGCTCACCAGGTCGTGGCTTTCGGGAAAGCGGTCGGCGAGGGCGAGGCGGATGCCGGCGATGGCCAGCATCGGCAGCCACAACAGGCGGTTGCCGGCCAGCCCCCGTTCGACACCGCGCCGCCACGCCGCCAGCCACGAGGCGGGCAGCAGTGCCAGCAACAGCGTGTAGGCCCAAAGATAGGTGACGAACCACAGATGGTTCCAGGTCGGCAGGATCAGGCCCAGATCATCGGAAAAGCCGAAATAGCGCGTTCGCCAGAACAGCAGATAGGAACCCGCCCAGCTGCCCTTCACCTGCACCTCCACCCAGGCCTGCGGCGGGACGACCAGGACAATGCCCAGCAGCAGCGGCAGCAGCAGGCGCTTCGAGCGGCTGGCAAGAAAGCCCGCCCGTCCGCCGATGCCCGTCTTGCCCAGCATGGCAGCCGAGGCGATGCCGGAGATCAGGAACAACAGCAGCAGCCGCCAGGCGTTGGTGACCTGCATCACCGGCTCCAGCCACACCAGCCGCGCCAGCTTGATGTGCCAGTCCCAGCTCACGAAGGCCATGCCGGCGTGGTAGAGGATCAACAGGGCGAATGCGGCCATGCGCAGCCAGTCGAGATCGAAACGGCGGGATGATGTGTGGCTCATGCCAGCGTCCATGGCCTTGCCTTTGCGGCGGTTCAGCGGTGAAGTGACGGCCGGAACAGCTGTGGGGACGGGCAGCGGGCAGGTGGGGACGAACGGCACCGGTTCAGGGACAGGCGGCAGGGCGGCCACGCGGGTGCAGCTGCAGGCCGCCGCCGTGATTGCCGGGCTGTTGTTCGCCAAGGCGCTGGTCGATGCCCAGTCCATCCTCGACGAGCGGCCCGGCCAGCCGGCCTGGCAGCCCCATGTGCTGGAATTCACCAGCGCGGCCTTTTTCGCAGCCATCCTGTGGCCCCTATGGCAGGGCTCGCGTCGGTTGCGGCGACTGGGCTGGCCAGCTTCTTTCGCCGCGCACCTGGCGCTGTGTGTGCCGCTGGTGCTGGCCCACGTGCTGTGGCTGGCGGCCACAAGGGCGCTGCTGTTTGCCGCGGCCGGCAGCCGCTATCGCTTCGACTGGTCGTGGGCGCAGCTGGTCTATGAAGGCCGCAAGGACATGCTCACCCTGCTCGCTCTGGTGGGCCTAGGCTGGCTGCTCGATCGCCTATTCGTGCCGCCGCCATCCGAGCCGGCACCTGTGCCCGGCCCGGCGTGGCGGCTGGCGGTGAAGGATGGCGGCCGCACCCTCTATCTGGCCGCCGACGAGATCAGCCACGCCAGCAGCGCCGGCAATTATGTGGAACTGGCCACCCGCCATGGCACCGTGCTGCACCGCGTGACCATGGCGGCGCTGGCCGAGGAACTGGCGCCCCAGGGTTTTGCTCGCATCCACCGCGCCCACCTGGTGCGCGTGGCGGCGGTAGCCAGCGTGGCCAGCGAAGGCAGCGGCGATTTCGCGGTGATGCTGGCCGATGGCACCCGTCTGCCGGGCAGTCGGCGTTATCGCACGGCGCTGGCGCAGTTTCCTGGCTGAGGCGGGTCGGGCTCCGCGCGGGCCGTTTCAGCCAAATTCCATGATCACGGCATCAACCGCCAGGCTGTCCCCCGGCTTGGCCAGCAGCTTCGCCACCACGCCCGCCTTTTCGGCGCGCAGGATATTCTCCATCTTCATGGCTTCAACGGTCGCCAGCGGCTGGCCGGCCTCCACCTTGTCGCCTTCCGCCACGGCGATCGAGACGACGAGGCCGGGCATCGGGCAGAGCAGATACTTGCTCATGTCCGGCGGCACCTTGGGGATCATGAAGCGCGCCAGTTCGGCGGCGCGCGGGGTGAGCACGCGGCACTTGTGGGAAGCGCCGCGCGTGGTGAGGATCAGGAAGCTGCCCTTCGGCTCGACAGTGATGGCCACCGGCGTGCCGTCCACGTTGCCGGCGAACAGCGCATCGCCGACCCGCCAGCCGGACTGCACGACAAGGTCGCGGCCCGCCACCAGCACCTCGTGGCTGCCGGCCTCGCCGGTCACTTCCACCGGCACCTGTTCGCCGTCGAGGTCCACCACCCAGTCGATGCCGTACTGGGCGCCGTCGCCGGCCAGCTGACCGTCGATCAGGCTTTCGCGTGCCACCGTTTCGGCGTGGATGATGGCGGCTGCGGCGATCAGGGCGTCGCGGGTTTCGGGCGCCACCGGGGCGCCGTGGAAGCCTTCCGGATATTCCTCGGCGATGAAGCCGGTGGTCACCGTTTCGCCGGCCTGGAAGCGCGGGTGCTGCATGATCGCCGAGAGGAAATCGATATTGTGGTTGATGCCCTTGATCAGATAGCGGTCGAGCGCCTGGGCCTGCGCGGCGATCGCGTCGGCGCGGGTTGGCCCCCAGGTGATCAGCTTGGCGATCATCGGATCATAGAACATCGAGATTTCAGCGCCTTCGACGACGCCGGTATCGATGCGCACCAGGCGCCCCTCGTCATCCCGGCCGGCCTCCGGCGGCTGGCAGCGGCTCAGCCGGCCGATGGAGGGCAGGAAGCCGCGATAGGGGTCTTCGGCATAGACGCGGGTTTCGATGGCGTGGCCGTTGAGCGTGACGTCGGCCTGACCAAAGGGCAGCGGCTCGCCGGCGGCCACCCGGATCATCAGCTCAACCAGATCGAGCCCGGTGATGCACTCGGTGACGGGATGCTCCACCTGCAGGCGGGTGTTCATTTCGAGGAAGTAGAAGCTGCGGTCGGCGCCGGCGATGAACTCCACCGTGCCGGCGCTGAAATAGCCGACATTGCGGGCCAGCGCGACGGCCTGTTCGCCCATGGCCTTGCGCATCTCCGGCGTCACGAACGGGGAGGGGGCTTCCTCCACCACCTTCTGGTGGCGGCGCTGGATCGAGCAGTCACGCTCGTTCAGATAGACGATGTTGCCCTGTTGATCGCCGATCAACTGGATCTCGATGTGGCGTGGCTGCTCGACGAACTTCTCGATGAACACCCGGTCATCGCCGAAGCTGGCCAGCGCTTCGCGGCGCACGCTGTCAAAGCCTTCGCGCACGTCGGCCTCGCTCCAGGCAAGGCGCATGCCCTTGCCGCCGCCGCCGGCACTGGCCTTCATCATCACCGGATAGCCGATGCCGCCGGCGATCTCGACCGCGTGATCAGTGCCTGTGATCTCGCCGACGAAGCCGGGGACGACGCTGACGCCCGCGGCCTTGGCGCGGCGCTTGCTCTCGATCTTGTCGCCCATTGCGGCAATCGCTGTGGCCGGCGGGCCGATGAAGGCGATGCCGGCTTGGCCAAGCGCCTCCACGAAGCCGGCGCGTTCCGACAGGAAGCCATAGCCGGGGTGCACGGCCTCGGCGCCCGTGGCCTTGCACGCCGCGATGATCCGGTCGGCCAGCAGATAGGATTCGGCGGCCGGTGCTGCGCCGATGTGCACGGCCTCGTCAGCTTCGCGCACGTGCAAAGCCTGTGCATCGGCATCGGAATAGACAGCCACCGTCTTGATGCCCATGGCCCTGGCCGTGCGGATCACGCGGCAGGCGATTTCACCACGGTTGGCAATCAGGATCTTCTTGAACAAGGCTTGGGCCTCCCGGAACGTCCAACGAGGCTCATAGCGGGCGCGACGCGGCGTGCAACATATCGATTATGGCGATGACGGCGACAGGGACAGTCTGTTTCCCTTCCGTTCAGGCATGCGGCATTAGAACATCAGCAACGGCGGCCCTGATGGTTCCCCCACCGATGCCGCCAGCGCCTGCTGCAAGCGGGCGCGGCGGCGCCATCAGCCCCGCCGGGCCGTGGCTTTCCCCTTTGCCGCGGCCAACGGGCCGGCGCCGGTTGTCCCCCGAGCCAGCGCCGGCCCGCCCCTTCTGGCCCTCCCCGACCGTCCTGATGCAACGAAAAGGCCGGCACGGGCATTGCTGCCCGGCCGGCCTGTTCCTTCCCTGACGTCTTCTCAGCGGGTGCTGGCGACCGCCACGGCCTGCCGGGCGCGCGCCGCATCGATCTGCGGGGCAGCCGCCGCCATCGCATCGCTGCGGCAGGCGGCCAGTTCGTCCAGTTCGTCGCGGGTCTGGAAAATCGGGGTGCCGCACAAACGGGTAATGGCCATCTCCAGCCGGCGCACCAGGACCTGCTGCCCGGCTGCGGAGGTCAGATCAAGATCGGCCGTCTGCACCTTCACCCTGGATTCGGCGTAGCCGGGCCCAGCCGCCATTGCCGGCGCTGCCAGGGTTGTGGTGGCCATCGCCACCATCATCGCTGCCTTCAGGATACGCATCGCCATCTCTCCCGTTCTCGATACCAAGGGATGATGCGGCTGTTGTCATGTCAATGCAACAGGAATGTCATCAAAGCGTCATCAAAGCGTCTTTTCTCTGTAACCGCCGTGTCATTTCTGCCTCAGCCGGGGCGGGCGATCATCAGCCACAGCGCCGCAAGAAGCGGTACCGTGGACACCAGCCCCCAGAAAATCCACTTTCTCGACAACAGCTTGTATTCCTCCGGCACGGGAGTGCCGGCAGCAAAGCCGTGCGCAAGCCGGGCGCTGCGGATCTGGATCGGCACGATCAGCCCCATCCAGATCAGCCCGGCGGCGACAAAGCAGAGCTGCGACCAAAGCAGCCAGCCATGGGTGAGGTCATACTGCCCGGCCAGCGCCAAGCCATAGCCGCCCGCCATGGTCAGGACGACTCCCCACACGGTCATCGACCAATCGGTGTAGGTGATGAGTTTCTGTGCAAAACCAAGCACCTGTGGCCGGCCATCGCGATCGGCGAAGAATTTCCAGATCGCCGTCACGGTGATGTTGCCCAGCAGCATCACCACCCCGGTGAGGTGCACGAACTTCCAGACGAGATAGGTGTCGGGCATCACGTCCCCTGCTCAGAGGGGTATGTTGTCATGCTTCTTCCAAGGGTTTTCCAAGCCCTTGGTGCGCAGCTTGCGCAAGCCAAGGGCGATCCGGCGCCGCGTCGCGTGCGGCATGATCACCTCGTCGATGAAGCCCTTGGAGGCCGCCACGAACGGGTTGGCGAAGCGCGCCTCGTACTCGGCGGTGCGGGTCGCGATCTTGTCCTTGTCGCCAATATCCTGGCGGAAGATGATTTCCACCGCGCCCTTGGCGCCCATCACCGCGATCTCGGCCGTGGGCCAGGCATAGTTCAGGTCGCCGCGCAGATGTTTGGAGGCCATCACGTCATAGGCCCCGCCATAGGCCTTGCGGGTGATGACCGTGATCTTCGGCACGGTCGCTTCAGCATAGGCAAACAGCAGCTTGGCGCCGTGCTTGATGATGCCGCCATATTCCTGCGCCACGCCGGGCAGGAAGCCGGGCACATCCACGAAGGTCACGATCGGGATGTTGAAGGCATCGCAGAAGCGCACAAAGCGCCCGGCCTTCTTGGAGGCATTGATGTCGAGGCAGCCGGCCAGCACCATCGGCTGGTTGGCGACAATGCCCACCGTGTGACCTTCGATGCGGGCAAAGCCAATGATGATGTTGCCGGCGTGGCCGGGCTGCAGCTCGAAGAAGGCGCCATCGTCGGCGACCTTCTGGATCAGTTCGTGCATGTCATAGGGCTTGGCAGCGCTGGCCGGGATCAGCGTGTCGAGACTTTCATCGATGCGCAGCGGATCATCGCTGGTCGGCCGGAAGGGCGCGTCCTCGCGGTTGTTGAGCGGCAGGAAATCGAAGAACTGCCGGGTGCGCAGCAGCGCGTCGATGTCGTCCTCCAGCGCCAGGTCGGCCACGCCGGACTTGGTGCTGTGGGTTATGGCGCCGCCCAGTTCCTCCTGGGTCACCACCTCGTTGGTCACCGTTTTCACCACGTCCGGCCCGGTGACGAACATGTAGCTTGAATCCTTCACCATGAAGATGAAGTCGGTCATCGCCGGTGAATAGACCGCGCCGCCCGCGCACGGCCCCATGATGAGGCTGATCTGCGGCACCACGCCACTGGCCAGCACGTTCCGCTGGAACACCTCGGCATAGCCGCCCAGCGACGCCACGCCCTCCTGGATGCGCGCGCCGCCCGAATCGTTGAGGCCAATCACCGGGGCGCCGACCTTCATCGCCATGTCCATGATCTTGCAGATCTTCTGGGCGTGGCGTTCGGACAGGGAGCCGCCGAACACGGTGAAATCCTGGGAGAAGACAAACACCAGCCGGCCGTTGATGGTGCCGCTGCCGGTCACCACGCCGTCGCCGGGGATCACCGTTTCGGCCATCCCGAAATCGGTGCAGTTGTGCTCGACATACATGTCCAGCTCTTCGAAGCTTCCGGGATCAAGCAATATGTCCAGCCGTTCGCGCGCGGTCAGCCGGCCCTTGGCGTGCTGGGCGGCAATGCGCTTCTCGCCGCCACCCAGCCGCGCGGCCTCGCGGCGGCGTTCCAGTTCTTCGAGCTGTTTCAGCATGACAGGTCTTCCCCTTTGGGCATGTCCCTAGCAAGTGCGGCGCGGCGGGCAAGAGGCGATTGCTCACCCTTCCAGAAGGCGCAGGAAGTGCACCGCCGCGGCCAGATCGGCGCGACGCGTGGCTTCCGCCTGTTCCGCCAACGGGTCGCGGCCCCATTGTTCCTCCTGCCAGCGCGCATCGACATGCGCGATGTCATAGGCGGCATCGGCGTCGAGTTCGCCGGCCGCCACGGCCAGCGCCAGCACCGCCGAACCGGTGATGCTCACCACCGGGTCGAGCGCGGCGAGCTGGAAGGGCGTGAAGGCCGCAAAGGCAGCCCCGATACGTGCCAGAGTCGCCGGCGGCTGCGGCACGTGCATCACCCCGCTGGTGAGGGTGAGGGCGGCATCGAAGCGGCGGGCAAACCAGTCCACCCAGCGGTCCCAAGCCTCGGCCTGCCCGGCCAGCAGGCTGGCCGGGCCATCGGCGCGATAGGCGATCAGCTCGCTTTCCCCCCACCCCGCCAGCCGCGCGGCAAAGGCGGGTGCGTCCGGGGCCACCCGGTCGATGGCGGCATTGGCCAGCCCGGTCAGCGGCATGGCGCGCGGGTTGATCTGGTCCCCTTGCGCGTTCCACTCATCGGCGATGGCCGCGGCCAGCGCTGCTGTCGGCACTGCCAGCGGCACGCGCGCCGGGGTGCGCAGCGCCCGGCCATCCAGCGCAACGCCGAACGGCCCGTCTCCGGTCACGCTCGCAGCCGTGTAGAATCGCTTCACCGCCGTGTCAGCCCCAGGTGCTTCGGCCGAATGAACAGGGTGGCGCCGCCCAGCAGCACCACGGCAAGGCCCGGCGCCTGCCCCACGGTGCGGCTGAGCCAGACCCCCAGCACCATCACCGCCAGGCCAAAGAAGCGCACGCCGACATAGAGGAGATAGCGCTTGCGGGCCTCGGCCTTCGACAGGATCGGCTGTTCGCTCATGCCAAGCGCCTTACCCGCGCCGGCCCCGCCGCAGCAACACGAAAGCCAGGGCGAACTGCAGCCCGGCCGCGACCCAGAACAGCACGCCCGCCACCGCGCCGGACTCGCCGGTGGCGGCGCTGCGGCGGGCCAGCATCACGAACATGGCGCCGAACAGCAGTGACAAGACGGCCAGCACCCGGCCCAGCCGCCTAAGCCGGGCGATCATCTCGCCGGAGCCGGGCGGCGGTTCCTCAGCCACTCAGCAGCGCCAGCAGGTGATCCGCGTCTGCCGCCACGTCCGCAGCACCGGCGTCCAGCAGCTCATCGGCCTCGTGATAGCCCCAGTCGACACCGATGCTCCGCACCCCGGCGGCGCTGCCCATGGCGATATCGAACACCGTGTCGCCGATCATTACCGCCCTGTCGGCCGTGGTGCCGGCGTCGGCCAGCGCGGCGCGCAGCATGGAGGGGTGGGGTTTTGACGGGTGGCGGTCGGCGGTCTGCAGGCTGATGAACAGGTGGTGGATGCCGTGATGCTCGAGCGCCAGCTTCAGCCCGCGGTCGGACTTGCCGGTGGCCACCGCCAGCAGCCAGCCGGCGCCGTCCAGCGCATCGAGCAGGCGGCGGATGCCGGGATAGAGCGGCTCCGGATCCAGGCTGCGGTCGGCGCGCAGGCGGTGGAAGGCGGCCTTGTAATCTTCGGCGAGAGAGACGTGCAGGGCCGTTTCGGCATCCGGCAGCAGCGCCTGCATGGCTTCCACCAGCGACAGGCCGACGATGCGGCGGGTGGCGTGCGGCGGCGGAGGCGCCAGTCCGTGGCGCTGGAAGCTGCTGTCCATCGCCCGGATGATGTTGACCTGGCTGTCGATCAACGTGCCGTCGCAATCAAAGACCGCCAGTTTCATGGATTGGTTCTCGCTGCCCGGGCCTGCCTTATGGTGGCTGCGCCCGCCGTCTCCCCCAGCCGCTCCAGCGCTGCGATCACGCCCTGCGCATCGGCCTCGCTGCGGTTTTGGCTGGCCTTCAGCGTGGTGCGGATGGCGGTCGGGGTGAGCTCATAGCCGATGATGGCGCGCATCATCGCTTCGGCTTTCGGGCGGGGCATCTTGGCCATCGTCCAGTCCTCCCCCACGCGCGGCTCGAAGGTGTCGGAGGACAGGTTGAGCAGCGCCTCCAGCGCAGCTGTGTCCAGCGCCCGCACCGGACCTTCCAGCTCGACCGCGACATAGTTCCAGGTCGGCACGTTGCCGGCCGGCTCGGCATACCAGTTGGGCGAGACATAATGGCCGGGGCCGCCAATGCTGGCGAGCGCGACCAGGCCATCAAGATGGGCGGCGAGCGCATTGCCGCGCGCCAGGTGGAACTGCACGGTGCCACTGTCGGTCACCAGCAGCGGCGCATGGGCGACGCGCGGGCCGTCCGGCGTCTGAGCAAATATATGCGCAAAGCCGTGGCGGGCCACGAAGCCGAGCGGATCATCGGCACTGCGAAAGGCGGCATTGGGATGCATCGAACGGCCCTTTGGCGCAGGCCCATCCTGTCGGCAAGGAGAGTCGACGTGAGCTCGCCCGCCGATTACCGATCAGGGCATGGAACCGCCCCCGCTCAACGCCGTGCCCGAGTTCGCGCCCAGCAGCGAAGCGCGCGTGGCGGAGGAGCGCAACGGGCTCACCTATCCCTGCGGGCGCTGGGTGCCGGGGGCGGGCGAAGCGCACGAAGTGGCGCCCGGCGTGTTCTGGGTGCGCATGGGCCTGCCGTTCGGGCTTGATCACATCAACCTGTGGGTGCTCGACGCCGGGGCCGGCTGGGCCATCGTCGATACCGGGGTCGGCCTGCCGGCGAGCAAGGCGGCGTGGGAAGCGCTGCTGGCCGGGCCGTTCGCGGGCAAGCCGGTGACGCGGGTGATCGTCACCCATTATCACCCCGATCATCTCGGCATGGCCGGCTGGCTGTGCCGCAAGTTCGATGTGCCGCTGGAGATCACCCGCACCGAATATCTGCTGGCCCGCACCCTCACGCTCGACGTGCGCGATGCCCCGCCCGACGAGGCGATCGCCTTTTCCATCCGCGCCGGCTGGAGCGAGGAGCAGGTCGCGGCCATGAAGGCCAAGGCCTGGGGCAGCTTCGGCAAGATCGTCTCCAAGATGCCGGCCGGCTTCAAGCGGCTGCGCGATGGCGATGTGCTGACCATCGGCGCGCGCCAGTGGCAGGTGGTGGTGGGCCGCGGCCACGCCCCCGAACATGCCTGCCTGGTAACGGATGACCTGATGATCTCGGGCGATCAGGTGCTGCCGCGCATCACCAGCAATGTCTCGGTCTATCCCACCGAGCCTTATGCCGATCCGCTGGGCGACTGGCTGGAAAGCATCGACCGGCTGCGCGCCGTGCCGGCGGACGTGCTGGTGCTGCCCGCCCACAACGAGCCGTTCGTGGGCCTGCACACCCGCCTTGACCAGCTGGCCGCCGATCACGCCGGCAAGCTCGAAAAGCTGGAAGCCTTCTGCGCCGAACCGCGCACCGCGGTGGATTGCTTTGCCGCGCTGTTCCGCCGCCCGATCGGCGAGGCCGACTATGGCCTCGCCACCGGCGAGACGGTGGCCCACCTGCACTGGCTGGAAGAGCGCGGCCGGGTGCGGCGGCTCAAGGATGGCAGCGGGGTCGACCGCTTCGTGCGCGCCTGAACCGATTCGTCTGGCAGCATTTTTTCGTGGCTTGAGCGCTGCCCAGGCGGTGCCGCGGCCACCTGGTCCGGATGCCGGCGCCGCGACGATGCCGGCACCTTTGCAAATATGTCATTTTCCTGTGGGCAGAGCCGTGGCGACAGATTGACACATGCGACCGAATGGCTATGGGATTGTGTGGCTGCGACTTACTGCCGCGACCTCCCAAGGGTCGGCCCGTCGGTGGAAATGCGCGGCATGGACTGGGCCGCGCACATCAAGGGGTACCCAATCCGGCAAACAGGCGGGGAAGACGTTGACCGACAGGGGCGGCGCCGTTTCCCGAATGGGAGAGGAGTATAACATGGCTGAAGACACCAAGGTCTACCCGACCGGGTTGACCGAAAAGGAAGCGGTGGAAATCAACGAGGGCCTGAAGTGGGGCACCCGGATTTTCGGCGCCATTGCCGTTCTGGCGCACATCCTGGCGTTCGCGCTGACGCCGTGGCTGCACTGAGATCAGGGGAGACATTGTCATGAATGAAGGTCGTATCTGGCTTTATGTCAGCCCCAGCGTCGGTCTGCCGCTGTTCTTCATCGGCGTGGCCGCGGTCGCTCTGATCGTGCACGCCTCGATCCTGCTCAACACCAGCTGGTTTGGCAGCTACTGGCAGGGCGCTGCTGCCGCTGCCCCGGCTGCTGAAGCTGCCGCTCCGGCTGCTGAAGCTGCCGCTCCGGCCGCCGATGCCATGGCTCCGGCCGCTGAAGCGGCTCCGGCTGCCGAAGCTCCGGCTGCCCAGTAATCGCCGCGGCCTGCTGCGGCAGGCCATGCGATGAACAAACGGAAGGGCCGGTGTCCCATGGGGCACCGGCCCTTTTGCTTTGTCTTGAACGGGCGGCGCTTCGCTGGAAAGGGCGCTGGCCTCAATCCGGCTCGCGGCGCAGCAGCGGCCACATCGCTGCCAGCGTGGCAGCCATCAACGCCAGCTCCAGGGCGAAGATGATGACATAGCCGCTGGCGGTGCCGGGCAGGCTGAGCCCGACATCCAGGCCGCGCGCCACGTCGCGGATGATGCCTCCGATGGTGGCGCCAACGCCCTGCGAGGTGGCCTGCACGGCGCCCCATGCCCCCATCGCGATACCCACTTGCCCGGTGGGCGCCAGCTGCATCGTTGCGGTGAGCGTGCCGTGGCCGAACAGGCCGGTGCCGATGCCGGCCAGCAGCACGCCCAGCGTGAAGATCGATGGCGTGTCCGACCCGGCGGCAAAGATGATCAGCGCATAGGCCGGCAGGCCGATCAGCGCGCCCAGGCTGGCCATGCGGAACGGATCGGCGCCCAGCGACAATATGTAGGAGGCATAGGCAAAGCCCAGCAGGCTGCCGAAGGCCATGATCGCGCTGAGCATCGTGGTGGTGCCCACGCCCAGCTTCAGCACCTCGCCGCCATAGGGCTCCAGCACGATGTCCGACATGGAAAAGGCCAGCGTGCCCAGCCCCACCGCCACCAGCCGCAGCACGGTGCGTTCCTTGCCCAGAAACAGGTTCCAGCTTTCGCGGAACGTGGGGTCGGGCGTGGCCGGTTCGGTGCGGCGCCAGTGGGGAATGCGCGCTTCCTGCTTCCACAGCGCGGTGAAGTTCAGAAGGATGGTGATCACCGCCATGCCCTGGATCACCTGGATCAGCCGGCCCTGGCTGAACGGTTCCAGCGCCCAGCCGAAGAAGAAGGCCGCGGTGATCGAGCCCAGCAGCAGCATCACGTACATCAGTCCGACCACGTTGGGCTGCTGTTCGGGTTTCGTCAGATCGGTGGCCAGCGCCAGGCCCACGGTCTGTGTGGTGTGGAGCCCGGCGCCGACCAGCAGGAAGGCCAGCGCGGCCGCCGGTTGGCCCAGCCACACGCGTTCGTCATAGGCTTCCTGTGCTCCGGCCAGCACCAGGATGGCAAAGGGCATGATCGCCAGCCCGCCGAACTGCACCATGGTGCCGATGTAGATATAGGGCACCCGCCGCCAGCCCAGTGCCGATTTGTGGGTATCCGACTTGTGGCCGATCAGCGCGCGGAACGGGGCGGCCAGCAGCGGCAGCGCCAGCATCACGCCCACCAGCGTGGCCGGCACACCCAGCTCCACGATCATCACCCGATTGAGCGTGCCGACCAGCAGCACCAGGCACATGCCGACACTGACCTGGATCAGCGACAGCCGGAGCAGGCGCGACAGCGGCAGCTCCGCGCTCGCCACGTCGGCGAACGGCAGGAAGCGGCTGCCCCAGGTCATCCAGACCTGGATCATCTGGGCATTGAGGCCGCGGCGCGGCGCGGGGGGCGCCGCCGAGGGGGCGGAAGGTTCGGAAGCCATCGCCCGTTCTCAAAGCCGATTGCGCATCGCTTGGCAATGGGCAGCAACACCGCCGGCGACTCTGGCGCTCATGGCTGCGCCTGCGTCCGCAACTGGGCGATGGCGGCGTTGGCCAGTGCGTCGGCACGCTCATTGTCGGGGTGGCCGGCATGGCCCTTCACCCAATGCCAGTGGACCCGGTGCGGCCGTGCGGCAACCAGCAACGCCTGCCACAGATCGTCATTCTTCACCGGCTTGCCGTCGGCGGTGCGCCACCCATTGCGCTGCCAGCCGTGCACCCATTTGGTGATGCCGTCGCGCACATAGACGCTGTCGGTGGTCAGCCGCACGTCGCAGGGGCGGGTGAGGGCGTTGAGGGCCGCGATCGCCGCCATCAGTTCCATGCGGTTGTTGGTGGTGTGGGCCTCGGCGCCCAGCAGCTCCTTCTCCTGGCTGCCAAAGCGCAGCAGGGCACCCCAGCCGCCGATACCGGGATTGCCCTTGCAGGCGCCATCGGTGGCGATTTCGACATGTTGCCGCATGGCCGCTTCAGGCGCCACGGAGCATCTCCGGCGCCATCATCTCCGGCGTGGCCGCGAGATACCAGCGCAGCCGCCGCGCGAAGGCCATCGGGTCCTTGCGGGTGACGAGAGCATCGGGCGGCGTGTTGAGCCAGTCATAGGCGCGGGTGAGGGTGAAGCGCAGCGCGGCGCCCACCCCGAGCAGCGGAAGCGCCGCCACTTCAGCGGCCGAAAGCCCGCGCGCGCCGGCATAGCCCGTCCACAGGGCGGCGGCACGCTCGGGCACGTGCCGGCTGCCGTCGGTGGTGAAGCACCAGGCGGCGTGGGTGACGGCCAGATCATAGGCAATGAGATCGGTGCAGGCGAAATAGAAGTCGATCAGCCCGCTCACCTCGCCGTCCAGCATCAGCACATTGTCGCAGAACAGGTCGGCGTGGATGACCCCGCTGGGCAGCCCTGCCGGCCAGGCCTGCGTGGCGGCCAGGCCAGCAGCGACAAGGCCGGGCAGATCGGGATCGATGCGGCCCAGCTGGTCACCACAGCGCGCCGCCAGCACCGGCCAGGCGGACGGGCCCAGGGCATTGGCACGCACCGCGGTGAAATCGGCAGCGGCGCTGTGCAGCCGGCCAAGTGCCGCGCCCACCGCACCACATTGTGCCGGCGTCGGCTCGGTCACCGACACCCCGGGCAGGAACTCGATCAGGCAGGCTGGTCGCCCGTTCAACTGTCGCAGGGTCTGGCCGGTGCGGTCGCGGATCGGGCGCGGCACCGGCAGGCCCTTGTCGGCGAGGTGGGTGGTCAGCGCCAGGAACCACGGCAGATCGGCCGCCTCGACTCGCTTTTCGTAAAGGGTGAGGAAATAGCGACCGCTGGCCGTGTCGACCATGAAGTTGCTGTTCTCCACCCCTTCGGCGATGCCCTTGAAGCTGGTGGCCTCGCCAACCGCATAGTCGGCCAGGAAGGCCGCCAGCTCATCGGCACTGACAGGCGTGTAGACCGCCATGGCGGATCAGGTGGTGAGCGCGCGCGGCAGCTTGAAGACCACTTCCTCGACGGCCGTGGTGACATTTTGCGAGGTGACGGCAAAGCGCGCGTCCATCGCGGCCAGCACTTCCTGCACCAGCACTTCCGGGGCCGAGGCGCCGGCGGTGACACCCACGGTGCTGACGCCGTCGAACCAGGACCAGTCGATCTCGGCGGCGCGCTGGATCAGCCAGCTCTTGGCACCCTCGCGCTCCGCCACTTCGCGCAGGCGCTGGCTGTTGCTGCTGTTGGCGGCGCCAATGACCAGAACCAGGTCGCAACGCGGCGCCATGGCCTTCACGGCCTGCTGGCGGTTGGAGGTGGCATAGCAGATGTCATCGCCGCGTGGTCCCTCGATGCCGGGAAAGCGGCGCTTCAGTTCCGTCACCATGTCGGCGGTATCGTCCACCGACAGGGTGGTCTGGGTCAGGAAGCCCAGGTTGTCGGGATCGGCCGGCTGCACGGCCTGCGCGTCTTCCAGCGTCTCGATCAGGGTCATGGCGCCGTCCGGCACCTGCCCGAAGGTGCCGATCACCTCCGGATGGCCCTGGTGGCCGATGAAGAGAATGTGGCGCCCGGCCGCCACCAGCCGTTCGGCCTGGCGGTGCACCTTGGACACCAGCGGGCAGGTGGCATCCACATAGGTAAGGCCGCGCTCTTCAGCCTTGGCCGGCACGGCCTTGGGCACGCCGTGGGCGGAGAACACCACCGGCACGCCATCGGGCACCTCGTCCAGTTCCTCGACGAAGATGGCGCCCTTGCCCTTCAGCGTGTCGACCACGAACTTGTTGTGGACAATCTCGTGGCGGACATAGACCGGCGCGCCCCAGCGCTCCAGCGCCAGCTCCACGATGTGAATGGCGCGATCCACCCCGGCGCAGAAGCCGCGCGGCGCGGCGACCAGCACGGTAAGCGCCGGGCGCGGCTGGCCGGACCCTTCGGCAGGGCCGGTTTCGGATTCAGGAGCGGTGGCGACGGCAGAGGCGGCGGACATCATGGGCCGGCTGATACGCCATTGCCGGCAGCCGCGCCACCCCCAACGGGGCGCTTGCCCCGGCGCCATTTGCCCCATAGGAGGATGGCATGCGCGTCGCTGCCCTTCGCTCCGCACTTGCTCTTGCTCTGGCTGTCGGTCTGGCCGGCTGCGAGCGCAATCCCCTGGTGGTCAAGCGCTCGTCGTGCCCCGCGGTTGCGGTGGCGGCCTATGCCGGCGACGTTTCGCTGTTCCGCCCCGGCCCGCCAGATGCCGCCAATCTCGACGTGACCGCCAGCATCACCAATCTGCGCGACGACTGCGTCGAGGCGCCGGAACAGTTCGTCACCCGCATCACCTATGAGGTGGTGGCCCGCCGCAGCGAGGCTGGTCCGGCCCGGCAGGTGGTGCTGCCCGTGTTTGCCGCCGTGGTGCAGGCCGGCAACATCATCAACGCCAAGCAGATCGCATCCGTGACGGTCGATTTTGCCGCCGGGCAGGATCGCGCCCTGGGCCGCGGCGAGGCCACCGCCAGCGTGTCGCGCCGGGCAGCCGCCGTGCCGCAGGCGATTCTCGATCGCATCAGCCGCAAGCGTCGGCCCGGCCAGATGGATGCTGCCACCGATCCGATGGCGGAACCGGAAGTGCGCGCCGCCCTACGCGCGGCCAGCTTCGAAGTGCTGATCGGCTTCCAGCTCGACGATCGGGCGCTGGCCTACAACGTCGCCAAGTAAGCCGACACGCCACGCCTTGAGGGCCTTTGGGTGGTGGTCATTCGGGCCATTGACTCGCAGCCCGGCTTTCGTCAGGTGCGGTGCTGTCGCCGGTGGCAACATCGGCGCCGCGCGCGGGAGAGTGTGGACCATGGCGGCAACGCCAATGTCCACCGCCGAAGGAGCAAGCCGCCCCCGGAATCTCTCAGGCCAACGGACCGCGCCGGCGTATCTGCGACAGTCTGGAAAGCGGGTGCGTGCCCGGCCTCATGAGGGCCGAGCGTTCATCCCACCGAAGGGGTAAGCCCGGGCGCCGCGACATCTGTCGCCGCCGGGGTCAAAGCTCTCAGGTCCGGTGACAGGTGGGGGCAGGCCGGTGGATCGTCCGCCGGCCGTGCTGTGACCGGGGACTTTCGATGGCCGAACCGCAAGAACCGCCCAGCGCAGAGGCTTTGGCCCAGCTGCCGCTCGATGCGCTGCATCGCCGGCTGGGTGCGCGCATGGTGGCGTTCGCCGGCTATGCCATGCCGATCCAGTATGAGGGCATCATTGCCGAACATCTGTGGACGCGCGCGCATGCAGGCCTGTTCGATGTCTCCCACATGGGCCAGCTGCTTGTCGAAGGGCCGGAGGCTGCGGCGTGGCTGGAGCGCCTCGCGCCCGGCGATTTCAAGGGCCTGCAGCCACATCGCGTGCGCTATTCGCTGCTGCTCGCTGACAATGGTGGGGTGCTCGATGACCTGATGGTCACCAACACCGGCCGCAGCTTTTATCTCGTCGTCAACGGCGCCACCAAGCATGCCGACATCGCCCACATGATGGCACGGCTGCCGGCCGGCATCACGCTGCATCACATGGACGATCATGCCCTGCTCGCGCTGCAGGGCCCCGAGGCCGTGGCCGTTTTGAGCCGGTTCACACTGGAGCCAGAAAACGCCGACCAGCCGGCCTTTGCCGATCTCAAATTCATGGCTGGCGCACGCTGGCGCTGGAACGGCGTGCTGCTCGGCATCACCCGCTCTGGCTACACCGGCGAGGACGGCTATGAGATCTCGGTGCCGGCCAGCAAGGCCGAGGCGCTGGCCGAGGCGTTGCTGGCCCATCCCGAAGTCAAGCCGATCGGGCTGGGCGCGCGCGATTCGCTGCGCCTCGAAGCTGGCCTGCCGCTGTATGGCCATGATCTGACGCCCGACATCACGCCGGTGGAGGCCGATCTGGCCTTCGCCATTTCCAAGCGCCGCAAGATCGAAGGCGGTTTCCCCGGCGCCGAGCGGGTGCTGGACCAGTTGTTCAATGGCGCCCCCCGGAAGCGTGTCGGCCTTGCCATCGAGGGCCGCATGCCGGCGCGCGAGGGCGCCACCGTGTGGGCTGGCGACACCCAGGTGGGCGTTGTCACCTCGGGCGGCTTTGCCCCCAGCCTCAATGCGCCCATCGCCATGGCCTATGTCGCCACCGGCCACAGCGAGGACGGCACGGCGCTGGAGATCGACGTGCGCGGCAAGCGGATCGCGGCGCGCGTGGTGCCAATGCCGTTCCGCCAGAAAAACTATGTCAGGGAAGGGACCAAGCCATGAGCCGCCTCTACACGCAGGACCATGAATGGATCGAAGTTGCCGGCACCACCGCCACCGTGGGCATCACCGATTATGCCCAGGGTCAGCTGGGTGACGTGGTGTTCGTCGATCTGCCGGACGCCGGTCGCCAAGTGGTGAAGGGCGGTGAAGCAGCCGTGGTCGAATCGGTCAAGGCGGCGTCTGATGTCTATGCGCCGGTGTCGGGCACCGTCACCGAATCGAACCCGGCGCTGGGCGATGACCCGTCGCTGGTGAATTCGGCGCCGGAGGGCGAGGGCTGGTTCTTCCGCCTCACCCTGTCCGACGCGTCGGAGCTGGATGGCCTGATGGACAAGGCCGCCTACGACGCGTTCGTCGCCGGCCTGTAAGTGACAGGAAACGCCGCCTCGCGCTGGGATCCGGCCCTCTATGCCGCCCACGCCAGCTTCGTGCCGGCGCTGGGCGCGCCGGTGCTGGACCTGCTGGCACCCCGGCCGGGGGAGCGTGCGCTCGATCTGGGCTGCGGCGATGGCGTGCTGACGGAAAAGCTGGTGGCGGCCGGCTGCACAGTGGTGGGTGTGGATGCCGATCCGGCGATGGTGGCAGCGGCACGCGCAAAGGGCCTCGATGCGCGCCTGGGCGACGCCCGCGAACTGGACTTTGCCGGCGAATTCGATGCTGTGTTCACCAACGCTGCCCTGCACTGGGTTGGCGCGCCCGAGCTGGTGACGACGGGCGTGAATCGCGCCCTGAAGCCCGGCGGGCGATATGTTGGCGAGTTCGGCGGCCATGGCAACATCGCTGCCATCCGCACGGCGCTGATCGCGGTGCTTGCGGCCCATGGCTTCCCGCCGGCCGGCGCCCAGTCCAGCTATTATCCCACGGCCGAGGCCTTCCGCAGCGTTCTGGAAGGCGGCGGCTTCGTGGTCGAGAGCTGCGACATCATCCCCCGCCCGACGCCGCTGGCATCGGGCATGGCGGCCTGGCTGGAAACCTTCCGGGCCGGCTTCATCGATGCCGCTGGCGTGCCGGCGACCCTCAAGGACCAGATCATCGCCGAAACCGTCGCCCTGCTGGAACCGGCCCTCAGGGCCGAGGATGGCAGCTGGATCGCCGATTATGTCCGCATCCGTTTTTCCGCCCATCTGCCGGAGTAAGCCCCTTGCGTTACCTCCCCCTCTCCACGACTGACCGCCAGGCGATGCTGGCCACCATCGGCGCGCCCGACATCGAGGCGCTGTTTGCCGACGTGCCTGCCGAAGCCCGCCTGGCCGGGCCGATCGCCGGCCTGCCGCACCATGCCAGCGAGATGGCGGTGGAGCGCGCGCTGATGAAGATGGCGGCGAAGAATACCACCGCCAGCACCGCGCCCTTCTTTGTCGGCTGCGGCGCCTACAAGCATCATGTGCCGGCCACGGTGGACATGGTGATCCAGCGCGGCGAGTTCCTCACCGCCTATACGCCCTATCAGCCCGAGATCGCGCAGGGCACGCTGCAGGTGCTGTTCGAATTCCAGACCCAGGTCGCGCGGCTGACCGGCATGGAGGTCGCCAATGCCTCCATGTATGATGGCTCCACCGCGATGACGGAAGCCGTGTTCATGGCCCGCCGCATCACCCGCCGGGCCAAGTGCCTCGTCTCCGCCGGGGTCCACCCGCACTATACCTCGGTGCTGAAGACGCTGACCCGCTTCACCGGCGACATTGTGGAGGCTGCCACGCCGGTCCTGACGCCGGGCGCACCCGGCCATGATCTCGATGCACTGATCGCCGCCATCGACGCCGATACCAGCTGCGTGGTGGTGCAGAACCCCAATCTGTTCGGCCACATCGCCGACCTCACGCCGCTGGCCGAGGCCTGCCACAAGGCCGGCGCGCTGCTGATCGTGGTGGTCACCGAAGTGGTGTCGCTGGGCGCGGTCAAGTCGCCGGGCGAGATGGGCGCCGACATCGTGGTCGGCGAAGGCCAGTCGCTGGGCGCCGGCCTGCTGTTCGGCGGGCCTTATCTGGGCCTGTTCGCGTGCCGCGAAAAGCACGTGCGCCAGATGCCGGGGCGCCTGTGTGGCGAGACGGTGGACGCCAGCGGCAAGCGCGGCTTCGTGCTCACGCTGTCGACGCGCGAGCAGCATATCCGCCGCGAGAAGGCGACCAGCAACATCTGCACCAACAGCGGCCTCATCGCCCTGGCCTTCTCCGTCCACCTCACCCTGCTGGGCGAGAAGGGCCTGCGCCATCTGGCGGCGCTGAACCACGCCCGCGCCGTGCAGTTGGCCGAGCGGCTGGGCCGGGTGCCGGGCGTGACGTTGCTCAACGGGCCGTTCTTCAACGAGTTCACGCTCGAACTCGGCCGTGAAGCGCGCCCCGTGGTGCGGGCGCTGGCCGACAAGGGGGTGCTGGGCGGCGTATCGCTCGGCCGGCTGTGGCCGGGCGAGAAGGGGCTTGCGAGCGGCATGATCGTGGCGGTGACCGAAACCGCGACCGACGAGGATTTTGACGCGTTCGAGGACGCGCTGGATGAGGTGATGGGCTGATGAGCACGCCGATGAACAACGTGGGCCGTCCCACCCGACTGGTGAGCGGTACGGGCGCCGCCGTGGAAACCTTCACGGGCAACCGTGCGCTGATGCTGGAAGAGCCGCTGCTGTTCGAACGCGGCGCCGCCGACGGCTGCGGCGTTGATCTGGCGCCCATCCCGCCCGTGCCGGATCGCCTCGGCGGCCTGGCCCGCAATGCCGCCATCGGCCTGCCGGGCTTTTCCGAGCCGGAGGCCGTGCGCCACTACACGCGCCTGTCGCGACAGAATTATGCCATTGATCTCGGCATCTTCCCGCTGGGTTCGTGCACGATGAAGCATAATCCGCGCCTGAACGAGAAGATGGCGCGGCTGCCCGGCTTTGCCGACATCCACCCGCTGCAACCGCAAGCGACGGTGCAGGGCGCGCTGGAACTGATCGACGTGCTGGCCGACTGGCTGATGAAGCTGACCGGCATGCCGGCCGTCGCCATGAGCCCCAAGGCCGGCGCGCATGGTGAACTGTGCGGGATGCTGGCCATCCGCGCCGCGCTCGATGCGCGTGGTGATGAACGCCGCGTGGTGCTGGTGCCGGAATCGGCGCACGGCACCAACCCGGCGACGGCGGCCTTCTGCGGCTTCACCGTGGAGAATATCCCCGCCAATGACCGCGGCCGGGTCGATCTCGATGCCATGCTGGCCCGACTGGGCCCGGACGTGGCGGCGGTGATGATTACCAACCCCAACACCTGCGGCCTGTTCGAGCCTGATCTGAAGCGCATTTCCGATGCGGTCCATGCCGCCGGCGGCTACGTCTATTGCGACGGCGCCAACTTCAACGCCATCGTCGGCAAGGTGCGGCCCGGCGATCTTGGCGTCGATGCCATGCACATCAATCTGCACAAGACGTTCAGCACGCCCCACGGTGGCGGCGGGCCCGGCTCCGGCCCGGTGGTGCTGTCCGCCGCGCTGGCGCCGTTCGCGCCGATCCCGTTCGTGAGGCGGACCGCGAAAGGCCTGGAACTGGTGGAGGAAGACACTGCCGGCACCCACGCGGCCGACAGCTTCGGGCGGATGGTGGCCTTCCACGGCCAGATGGGCATGTTCGTGCGGGCGCTGGCCTACATGATGAGCCATGGCGCCGATGGCCTCAGGCAGGTGGCGGAAGATGCCGTGCTCAACGCCAACTATGTGCTGGCCAGCCTGAAGGACCTCTACACCGCGCCCTTCGCCAGCAGTGGGCCGTGCATGCACGAGGCGCTGTTCTCAGATGATTTCCTGGAGGATACCGGGCTCAGCACGCTCGACGTGGCCAAGGCCATGATCGACGAGGGCTTCCACCCGATGACGGTCTATTTCCCGCTGGTCGTCCACGGCGCCATGCTGGTGGAACCCACCGAGACCGAGAGCAAGGCCAACCTCGACCAGCTGATCGGCGCCATGCGCCACATCGCAGAGGCGATGCTCGCCGATCCCGATGCCTGGCGCGCGGCCCCCCATTTCGCGCCGCGCCGCCGGCTCGACGAGACGCAGGCGGCAAGAAAGCCGGTGCTGGGCTGGAAGGACGAAGCGGCGGCCTGAGCGGCGGCCGTTTCCCGCTTGCCGCCTGACCGCGTGCTTGCCATGACTGGCGTCGTGGCGGACCCAGTGCATGCAGTATCGGCGGGAGATTGACGGCCTCAGGGCGGTTGCGGTCGTGCCGGTCATCCTGCATCACGCCGCCCCGGGCCTGCTGGGCGGCGGCTTTGTCGGTGTCGACGTCTTCTTCGTCATCAGCGGCTATCTGATCACGGCGATCCTCGCGGCCGACATCGCGGGCGGCCGTTTCTCGCTGGCTCGTTTCTATGAACGGCGGGCGCGGCGCATCCTGCCGGCGCTGTTTGTCGTCGTGCTGGCCTGCCTGCCCTTTGCCTGGGCGCTGATGTGGCCGATGCAGTTGCGCGAGTTCGGGCAGAGCATCGTTGCCGTCGTGCTGTTCGTCTCCAACCTCTTCTTCTGGCGCAAGAGCGGCTATTTCGCCGATGTGACCCAGATCAAGCCACTGATCCACACCTGGAGCCTGGGGGTGGAGGAGCAGTTCTACCTGCTGTTCCCGCTGCTGCTGCTGGCGCTGTGGAAGCTTGGTCCCAGGCGCGCCATGCTGGCCATCGCCGGCCTGGCCCTCCTCAGTCTGCTGGGGTCGGAATGGGCCTCAACCCGTGCCCCGACCGCCAATTTCTATCTGGCGCCAACGCGGGCGTGGGAACTGCTTGCCGGGTCCCTGTGCGCGCTGGCACTGAACGGGCGCCCGCAACCGGCCAGCCAGGCGTTGAGCCTGCTTGGCCTCGTGCTGCTGGTGGCGGCCTTCCTGCTGCTCGATGAGCAGGTGCGCTTTCCGGGATTCAGCGCCTTGCTGCCGGTGATGGGCACGGTGCTGATCATCTTTCATGCAACGCCGCAGACCATGGCCGGCCGGCTGCTGGGAACCCGGCCGTTCGTTGGCATCGGTCTTGTCTCCTACAGCGCCTATCTGTGGCATCAGCCAATCTTTGCCTTTGCGCGGCTGGCCGTGGGCCACGAGCCGCCATGGCCGGTGATGGCTGCCCTTGCGGGGCTGACGATGCTGCTGGCCTGGGCGAGCTGGCGGTTTGTCGAACAGCCGTTTCGACGCTCCGGCCATGGTCTGCTGCCCACGCGCCGGCGGCTGTTCCTCGGGGCAGGCGCCGCCAGCCTGGCGATGCTGGCCACTGGCGTTGCCCTCCATGCCGCCCGCGGCTTTCCGGACCGCTTCCCGCAAGACATCCAGCGCATCATGCTGGCCGAACAGGATCGGCCGAAACGGGTTTGTTTCACGGAGGTTGGCGAGACACTGCCGCAGCATCCAACGCCGGCCTGTCGGCATCCCGGCGCCGATGGCCAGGTGCACGTGATGCTGATGGGTGACAGCCACAGCCTGGCCTTGGCGCGGGGGGTGAGCGAACAGCTGCGGGCCGCAGGCATCGGCCATTATGAAACCGGGATGAGCGCCTGCATGCCGCTGCCGGGGTTTGAACGGCAGACGCGGGATTTCCGGCTCGAATGCGCGCGCTATGTCGAGGCAACCCTGCAGCATGCCCGCGCCAGCGGCATCGACACGCTGGTGCTTGCCGCGCGCTGGCCGGTCTATGTCGAGGGCCGCCGCTTCGACAATGGCGAGGGCGGCGTAGAGGGGGACGAGCAGCCGTTTGTGGACGTGATCGGCAAGGCCGGTGCGGCGGACAGTCCGGATCGCAAGCGAAGGGTACTGGCGGAAATGCGTCGCCAGATCACGGCACTGGCCGCGGATTTCACGGTCGTGCTGGTGTCCCCCATTCCGGAAGCCGGCTGGAAGGTGCCGCAGCGCGCGGTGGAGCTGGCACGGCAGGCGGGCCGGCCGGTTCCCGTCACGACCGATCTTGCCCGCTATCGGGAGCGCACCCGCGCGGTTGATCAGCTGTTTCGGCAACTGGCGGCAGAGGTGCCCGGGGTCCGGCTCGCCCGGGCCGAGCGGGCGTTTTGCGATGCCGATCGCTGCCTGAACGCCGACAGCGCTGGCGTTTACTATTATGACGATGATCACCTCACCAGCGCCGGCGCACGCCGGGTGGCGCCACTCATCGTGGCCGCCGTTGCGGAAACACCGGGCGATCAGCCCGGCCAGCGGCCCAGCACGCAATAATCGCTGCCGTCCTTTCCCATCTGGCTTTCGAACAGGGCAAAGCCGTTCACCCGCCATGGCGTGTGCGGGAGGGGCGCCTGCGGCCAGCCGGTGACGCCCAACATGCCGCGACCGCGGGCCAGCGTGATGTGGGGCAGGAAAGCGCGGGTTTCGGGTGCAATCCCCACCCCGGCCAGCGCGGCGTTCACCGCCTTGGCCAGCCCCGCCAGCGCGTCGGCCGGGCGCACGCCCACCCACAGCGTGTCGACCCGGCCGCGATGTTCGAACAACCCGGCCTCGCCCAGTTCGGCCGCGAAGGGCCTGACATTCACCCGGCCCAGCGCCGCGGCAATGTCCGCTGCCTGGTGCCGGTCCACCTCCCCGATGAAGCGCAGCGTCAGGTGTAGCTGCTCGGCGCGCTGCCAGCGTGCGCCGGCGACGCCGCCCATGGCGGCCAGCAGCGCGGACTTGACCTCGTCCGGCAGTTCCAGCCCGACGAAGAGCCTCATCATCTAGCGGCGTCCAACTCCCGCTCGACGGCCGGCAGGATGCGCTTCACAATCACCTGCACGCCGCGCGCATTGGGGTGCATCCCGTCGGACAGCAGCAGCCCTGGCTGGGCGGCGACGCCATCGAGGAAGAAGGGATAAAGCGCCACCTTGTTGGCCTGCGCCACCGCCGGATAGAGGCCCTCGAACGCGGTGACATAGGACCGGCCGAGGTTGGGGCTGGCGCGCATGCCGGCCACCAGCACGCGGCTGCCCTTCGCCTTGAAGGCCTTCACCATGGCATCGAGATTGGCCCTGGCGGTGGCTGGCGGCTGGCCGCGCAGCATGTCGTTGGCGCCCAGTTCCAGCACCACCACGTCGGGCGCCTGCTTGAGGCCGGCCAGTACCCAGTCGAGCCGGGCGCGCCCCTGCGTGCTGGTGTCGCCCGACACGCCGGCGCCCACCACCTTCACATCACGGCCCTTCGCACGCAGCGCCTTCTCCAGCAGCGGGGCAAAGCCCTGGCCGGGCGGCAACTGGTAGCCGGCGGTGAGCGAATCGCCGTAAGCCAGCACCAGCTGCGGCGCAGCGTTCACCGCCTGCGACATGAACAGCGCGCAAATGGCCAGCGCCATCTGGTAAAGCGCGGATCGAGAGCCTAATTCGGGCAAGACTCATTTCCTTGTGACAAGAAGCGGGACCGGATGGACAGTCATATTGTCATTGATGCCCGCGATGTCACCCTCCGGCTGGGCGACGGCGATGCCGCAGTCGATGTGCTGCGCGGCGTCTCGCTGCAGGTCGCGGCCGGCGAGCGGCTGGCGATCCTTGGGCCGTCCGGCTCCGGCAAGTCGTCGGCCATGGCGATCTTGTCGGGCATGGAACAGGCGACCAGCGGCCAGGTGCTGGTGGCCGGGGCGGACTTCACGGCGCTGGACGAGGATGGCCTCGCCCGTGCCCGCCGGGGCCGCATCGGCATCGTGCTGCAGGCCTTTCACCTGATCCCGACCATGACCGCGCTGGAAAATGTCGCGGTGCCGCTGGAACTGGCCGGCGTTGCCGATGCGCAGGCCCGCGCCCGCGCCGAACTGGAAGCGGTGGGCCTCGGGCATCGGCTCAGCCATTATCCCACCCAATTGTCGGGCGGTGAACAGCAACGCGTCGCCATCGCCCGCGCACTGGTCGGCCGCCCGGCGCTGATCTTTGCCGATGAGCCCACCGGCAACCTCGATGCCGCCACCGGCGAGACGATCGTGGAACTGCTGTTCGGGCGCCTGGTGGAAACCGGGGCGACGCTGGTGCTGATCACCCACGATGCCGATCTGGCCCGCCGCTGTGACCGCGTGATCACCATGCGCGATGGCCAGATCGTCGATGACCGCAAGCTTCTGCAACAGGCTGCCGAATAAGGGGAGATTTCCATGGCCGCATTTACCTACAACGATGGCGATACCGTGTGCGAAGGCTATGTCGCACTGCCAGCCGGCGGCGGCCCGCACCCCGCCGTGCTGATCGCCCACAACTGGGCCGGGCAGACGCAGGCCGACAATGACGCTGCCGACCGGCTGGCCGCCGCCGGCTATGTCGGCATCGCCATCGACGTTTACGGCAAGGGCGTGCGCGGCGAGCTGCTGGGCGACAATGGCCACCTGATGGGGCCGTGGATGGCCGATCGTGCCGCGCTGCTGCGCCGCCTGCTGGCGGCGGTGACGGCGGCCGCCGCGCACCCGGCGGTGGACGCGGACCGCATTGCCATCATGGGCTATTGCTTCGGCGGCCTGTGCGCGCTCGATGTGGCGCGCTCGGGCGACCCGCGGGTCAAGGGCGCGGTCAGCTTCCACGGCGTCTATGCGCCGCCGAACATTGGCCCGCAGAGCAAGATCTCGGCCAGCGTGCTGGTGCTGCACGGCTGGGAAGACCCGCTGTGCCCGCCCGATGCCACCGTGGGGCTGGCGAAGGAACTCACCGCCGCCGGGGCGGACTGGCAGATCCACGCCTATGGTCATGCCTATCACGCCTTCACGGCGCGCGGCGCGGCCAACAAAGCGGGCGGCGTCCATTATGATGAAAAGGCCGACCGGCGCAGCTGGCAGGCGCTGCTGAACTTCCTCGGCGAGATCCTCTGAGCCTCTCTCTCAGCCTTGCGCTCAGGGAACTGCGCGGCGGCCTGGCCGGCCTGCGCATCCTCGCCGTGTGCCTGGTGCTGGGCGTGGCGGCGCTGGCCGGGGTGGGCAGCCTCGCCAGTGCGATAAACGCCGGGCTGGCCGAACGGGGGCAGGAGCTGCTGGGCGGCGATGTCGCGGTGCGCCTGTCCGGCCGCTTCGCGACGCCGGAGGAAAAGGCCGCCATCAGCGCGCTCGGCCCGGTGAACGAAGTGGTGAAGCTGCGCGGCATGGTGGCGCGCGAGGCTGGCGGCGATGCCGTGCTGGCCGAGGTGAAAGCGGTGGATGATGCCTGGCCGCTCTATGGCCGGGTGCGTCTGTCGGCCGGCGGGCGCATCGCGCCGGGGATGGCCGCTGCCCAGCCGGCGCTGGCCGACAAGCTGGGCCTGAAGCCCGGCGATCGGCTGACGCTGGGGCAGGCCAGCTTCACCTATGCCGGCACGCTGGTGGAGGAATCCGACCGCGCTGCCGATGGCTTCGGCTTCGGTCCCGGCCTTGTCATCCACCGCGCCGATCTCGAACGGGCCGGCCTGCTCGGCCTCGGCAGCCTGTTCTCGGTCGATTACCGCATCCGCCTCGCCCCCGGCGCCAGTATCGAGGCAGCCCGCGACCGGCTGGAGCCGGTGGTCAAGCCCGGCGGCGGCCGCGTGCGCGACCGCAGCAACGGCGCGCCGGGCACCCGCAATTTCGTCAACCAGCTGGGCCAGTTCCTCACGCTGGTGGGTCTCACTGCGCTGGTGGTCGCCGGGGTCGGGGTCGCCGGCGGTGTCGCGGCCTATATGGCGGCGCGCACCCGCACCATCGCTATGCTGAAGCTGCTGGGCGCGGACAGTGCCACCATCCGCGCCGTCTATCTCTGGCAACTGGCCCTGGTGTCGGTAGCGGCGGTGGTTGCTGGCCTGCTGATCGGGGCCGCCACACCGGCGCTGGTCGGGCAAATTGCGGCGGCCAGCCTGCCGGTGCCGCCGGCGCCCGGCCCGCAGTGGGGGGCGCTGCTGCTCGCGGCGACCTATGGCCTCCTGGTCGCGCTGGCCTTTGCGCTGTGGCC
>NZ_WMHO01000049.1 GCF_010994245.1 Sandarakinorhabdus rubra | reverse complement strand
CAGCCGGCGCGGCGCTGGCGGCCGGTAGCGGCGAAGCCGACGATGCGGGCAGCGGCGGCGGTGAACCGGGCATCGGCCTCATCCTGCTGGGCGCGGTGCTGGGCGGCCTCATCCTCAACGTCATGCCCTGCGTGTTCCCGATCCTGTCGCTGAAGGCACTGGCGCTGGCGCGCGGCAATGTCGGCGCCGCACAAGCCCGCAGCGAGGCGCTGACCTATACTGCCGGCGTGGTGCTGGTGGTGACAGCGCTGGGCGGCGTGGTGCTGGCCCTGCGCGCCGCCGGCAGCCAGGTCGGCTGGGCCTTCCAGCTGCAGGATCCACGGGTGATCGCCTTCCTGCTGTTACTGGTCACCGGCATTGCGCTGAACCTCGCTGGCCTGTTCGAAGTGACGCTGACCACCGGCAACCTGGGCCAGGACAAGGCGCGCGAAGGCGGTGCCTCGGGCGCCTTCTTCACTGGCGCGCTGGCGGCCTTCGTGGCCACGCCCTGCACCGGCCCGTTCATGGCCGGCGCGCTGGGCGCCGCGCTGGTGCTGCCCGCCTGGCAGGCGCTCGGCATCTTTGCCGGGCTGGGCTTTGGCCTTGCCCTGCCCTTCCTGTTGATCGGCTTCGTGCCAGCCCTGCGCAAGCGGCTGCCGAAGCCGGGGGCGTGGATGGCCACGTTGCGGGCCATATTGTCGGTGCCGATGTTCCTCACCGCCCTGGCGCTGGCCTGGGTGCTGGGCCAGCAGGCCGGCGTCAACGGCATGGCGATGGGCCTGGCCGGCGCGCTGGTCTTCGGGCTGTTCCTGTGGTGGCTGGGCAGCCGCCAGCACAAGGCCAAGAGCCTGGCCCTCCCCGGCATCGCTAGCCTGGCCACGCTGGTCGCCGCGGTGTTGCTGGTGCCCACCACCGCGCCCGAAAGCGCCGCCACGGCCAAGACTGCGGCCGCCAGCGAGCTGAACGCGGTGAAGTTCACGCCAGCAGCGCTGGCCGACCTGCGCAGCGCGGGCAAGCCGGTGTTCCTCTACATGACAGCGGACTGGTGCCTGACCTGCAAGGTCAACGAAAAGGGCGCCATGGCCGATGCCGCGGTGGCCGAGGCCTTCAAGGCCAAGGGCATCACCGTGATGGAAGGCGACTGGACGCGCAGCGACCCCGCCATTTCTGACTGGCTGGCCCAGCACAAGCGCGCCGGCGTGCCGGTCTATGTCTTTTACGACAGCAAGGGCGGCGAAACCGAACTGCCGCAGATCCTCACCGCCGAGATGCTCACCAGCCTGACCGCCTGAGCCGCGCCGGTCACGCCTCTGCAATCACCAGCGCGCCATCGGCCAGCGGGCGCTGCAGGGCCTTGGCCTCCGCCCAGTCTGCCGTCAGCCAGCGGCGTTGCTCCTCGGCCGTGGTGAGGATCACCGGCATCGCCTTGGGGTGATGCGGGGCCACATCGACGTTGGGTGGGCAGGTGAGAAAGCCGAACAGGGTGAGCGTGACCTCGCCTTCTGCCTTCTTCCGCACTCCGGTCCAGCGGGTGGCAAGGCCGGCAAAGCAGGGCGGCGCGTCCCCTTCATTCCGCAGCGCGAACCACAGGTTGCGGGAACCGGCAGGCGTCGCCACCGGTTCGGCAAAGCGGGTGAACGGCACCAGGCAGCGGTGCTGCGGGGCCAGCCAGCGCCGCCAGTGCGGGCTGGCGGTGTTGCGGATGTTGGTGATGCCGCGATCGACGCTCTTGCCTTCCAGTGCAAAGGCCGGGCTGGGCATACCCCAGCGCGCCAGCTTGAGGATCGGGCCGGGGCCGTCCTCCTGCTGGCCAATGCCGATGATCGGCGCCTCGGCATCGGGATAGAGCGCGGGCAGCGGCGGCAGATTGCCCAGATCATCGCGCACAGGCCCCAGTTCCAGCGCCTTCGCCAGATCGCGCAGCGCCTGCTGGCCCTTGGTGAGGGCATAGAGATTGCACATGCGCCAAGCGTGCCGCGCGCCGGCCGAGGGCGCAAGCTTCTGCGCCGCCGATGGTGGGCTGGCCGGCGCGATACGCAGCGCCGGCCAGCCCGGTCGGGGGGGTAGGGGTGGCAATCCCCGTGCCGGCCTTCAGCGCGCCGGGAGCGGGGTTATCGGCCGGCGCCTTCCGGTGCACCGGCCGATCTGGTCAGGGACGCGGCCTCACCGCTGCTGGCGATGCCGCTGCCGCACCTGCTGCCGTCATTGCGGCAGCGGTCACAGCGGCGGCGGTGCCAGGCCCCAAAGCACGAGCGTGGTGAACAAGGTTCCAACCAGCCCCAGCGCCAGCCGCAACACTGCGTCGGCCCAGGGAGCCGGGCGCTGCAACACCACGCGCCGAACCCCTTCGGGCAGCTGGAAAACCGTTCCTGTATCGCGGAACATCGATCACCCTCGCCAATCACTTGACGAGGGTGAATGTCGCACGCGGAGGCGCCGGCGGCTCGGGCAGCCCGGTCCGTTACGGAACTAGCTGCGGCGGTTTCCGAACCAGATCGGCGGCAATCGCTGCGCCCACGGCGCCGCCGCCTCGAGCTGGAAGGCCAGATCAAGCAAGCGCGCGTCATCACCGCGCCGGCCAGCGAAGTGCATGCCCAGCGGCAGCCCGTTGGTGGCCTGCATGATGGGCACGCTCATTGCGGCCGCGCCGGCGAGATTCTGCACCGGCGTGTAGGCCACCAGCCGCATCATGTCGGCCAGGATCTCGGCCGGCGGACGGCTGGGCGACAGTTCGCCCACCTTCACGGCATGGCGGGAAAGCACCGGCGTGAGCAGCAGGTCATGTTCGCGGAAGCTGGCGTTGTAGGCGTCGCGGTAACTGGCCAGCCGGCCCATCAGCGCCTGCACATCCGCTTGCGCGAGCGCGGCGCCCTGATCCGCGAGATGGCGGGTCAGCGGCTCCAGCTGCGCCACGCCATCGGCACCATAGGCCTTGTTCACCCCCTGCACCGAATCGGCTGCGCCCAGTGCCCACAGGGCGGTAAAATCCCGGGCGAAATCGGCCGGCGCGAACGGCCACGGCACGTCCATCACCCTGTGCCCCATGCCGGTGAGCAGGGCACGGGTGCGCGCGATGCCGGCCAGCACCTCAGCATCGGGCTGGCTGCCATCGGCAATGGCGGTGATGACGCCGATGCGGAAGCGTTGCCCCACCGGGCCATTGAGGCGCGGCACCGCCTCGCCCAGCCCGTCGGCGCCCTTGCCCTGCAAGGCCACCATCGTCAGCGCGGCGTCGCGCACCGAGCGGGTGAGCACATGATCAACGGCGAGATCGGCGGGATCGTCCTGCGTCTTCTGTCCGGCGAGCCGGCCCCGGCTCGGCTTGAAGCCGAACAGGCCGGTGAGCGCCGCCGGGATGCGGATGGAGCCGCCGCCATCATTGGCGTGGGCGATCGGCACCACGCCCGCCGCCACGGCCGCGGCGCTGCCACCCGATGAGCCGCCCGGCGAATAGTCCGCATTCCAGGGGTTGCGGGTGGGGCCGTGGGAGAGCGGTTCGGTCACGCACATCAGGCCGAACTCGGGCGTTGTCGTCTTGCCGATGGGCAGCGTGTTCATCTGGGCGAAGGCGTCAACAAACACCTCGTTGCTCTTGGCCGGCGGCGCGCGCTCGAAGGCGCGGCTGCCGTTCTTGGTCGGCCACCCCTTGAAGTCGTTCAGATCCTTGATGAAGGTCGGGATGGCGGGAGTGCGGTCATCGGCGGGCAGGCTGTTGATGGCACGCGGACGATCGATCAGCACCGCAAAGTTCAGCCGCGCCTGCGCCGCTTCGGCCCGGTCGAGCGCCGCCACCACCTCCTCGCGCGTACTGGCCCCGCCGGTCCTGATGCGCGTGGCGAGGGCGGTGGCATCATCGGGTGCCGGCGCTGGTTGCGCGCCTGCCCGTGAGCCTGCAAGCATAGCGGCGCCCGCCAGCAACTGGCGGCGATCGAAGCAATGTCCAGCCATCAACGGCCTCCCCGGCGATCCTGGGGGCAGGGTGACATGGGCAAGCCAGAGCGGCAAGCCGGCGGTTCATGGGGCAGTCAGGTGCAGGCTGCATTGCGCATGGCAAGGCCTTCGGTCAGGCCATAAGACTTCGGTACGGCCGATCAGCAAGGAGCTTGCAGCGTGCGTGTAGGGATCGTGGGTGCGGGCTTTTCAGGCGCGGTGATCGCCCGCCAACTGGCCGAAGCCGGCATTGCTTCACTGGTGATGGAAGAACGCGGGCACGTGGCCGGCAACTGCCACAGCGAGCGGGACCGTGCCACCGGCGTGATGGTCCACCTTTATGGCCCGCACATCTTCCACACCGACAACAGCCGCGTGTGGGACTATGTGAACCGCTTTGCCGAATTCGTGCCCTATGTGCACCGGGTGAAGGCGACGGTGGGCGGCCGCGTGTACAGCCTGCCGGTCAACCTGCACACCATCAACCAGTTCTTCGGGCTGGCGCTGTCACCGAACGAGGCGAGTGCCTTCATCGCCGCCCGGGCGCGCACCGACATCGAGGTGCCGCAAAGCTTCGAGGAACAGGCGCTGCGCTTTGTCGGGCCGGAGCTGTATGAGGCCTTCTTCCGCGGCTACACTGAGAAACAGTGGGGCACCGATCCGGCCTGCCTGCCGGCCGCAATCCTGAAGCGACTGCCGCTGCGATTCAATTATGACGACCGCTATTTCAACCACCGCTTCCAGGCGATGCCGCGCCATGGCTACACCGGGCTGGTGGAGACCATCTTGTCGCATCCGCTGATCGAGGTGCGCACCCGCTGCCGCCATGAAGAGGTGACGGAGAGGTTCCGCCACCTGTTCTACACCGGGCCTATCGACCGCTATTTCCACCATGCCCACGGCCGGCTGGCCTATCGCACGCTCGATTTCGAGGCCGAGCGCCACCGGGGCGACTGGCAGGGCATTGCGGTGATGAACCATCCTGATCGCGACGTGCCCTTCACCCGCATCACTGAACACAAGCATTTCGCGCCGTGGGAGGCAGCCGACCTGCCGGAGACGATCATCGTCAGGGAATATAGCCGCGCCTGCACGCCGGCCGACATTCCCTATTACCCCATCCGCCTCACTGGCGAGATGAAGATGCTGACCGATTACGAAGCTCGCGCCGCAGCCGAGCCGGGGGTGACCTTCGTGGGCAGGCTGGGCACCTACCAGTATCTCGACATGGACGTGACCATCGAGCGCGCACTCGATGTCGCGGATGCGGCGATCAAGCGGCTGCGTCAGGCAGAAGCTGTGGCTGCAAGCGCCTGACCCGAGGGCGGATGGCCAGCCGCTGTCTGGCCTTGGCCAGGGTGTGAAGGGCGGCGCGGCGCCGCAGGCTGGTGCCCGAGAAGATGCTGCACCACAGACGTTCCATGTAATGGCCGATTTCCGGATTGGGGTGCCGGGCCAGCTCTTCCAACAGGCCGCGATAAAATTCCGGCTGATGCTGATGCACGGCCGCGCGGCTGACCGCAAAGCAGCCTTGAAAGCTGGTCACCATCACCGGCGGCAATCGGCCCAGCAACTGCCGGGCAAAGCTGTTGAATTCCAGGCCAGCGGCCGCGAGCTGGCCGGTTTCCAGAGCCTCGCGATAGCGCGGGTTGCGTAGCAGCTTGCCGCGGATGTCGCTGTCACTGCCGAACAGCGGAAAATGAAACTCGAGATCGCTGGCGCAATAGCCATCGGCCAGCGCCGGTGCGACATAATCGGCAAGGTCGGCAAACACGTTCTTGCCCACATCATCGATCCGGCCCTGTACGAAGATCGTCACGTCGCCCAGCGTGTCACGCCGCGAGACAATGTGGTGAAGGTAGGAATGGGACTCCCGGCCGACATTTGGCAGGGCTTCGACCGTCAGATCGAGCCGGCCACCGGCCAGCTGCTGCGGACAAAGTTGCGGTCCCTTATTGTAGATGAAGATTCGCAGGCTGGGCCCAAGCCGCCCAAGCCAGGCCAGATCCTCATTATACCGCGCAACAACAAGATCCACCTGCATGAACAAACTCCGACCAAAGTGGCGCACGATCATCGCTGCGCCAACGACAAGATTCGGAGTTCGTTAGATAATGAAACCATTATCCATGATGAACGGAACGCCGCATATGCCAGCCAAGCATCGACGGATGCCGCGCCCAATACACAATTTGACCACTGGCCTGATGCCAATGGCTCTGAACCGGGCGGCAGCGGTCTAGCCGCTGCCACTGGCGCGCAGTTACTTGCGCTCGAACACCCGCTTGCCCGCCAGCCAGGTGCCGGTCACCTTGATCTTCCACAGATCACCCTCGGGCGCCGTGAAGGGGTCGGCCGCCAGGGTGATGAAATCGGCCCATTTGCCGGGTTCCAGCGTGCCGACCTTGTCCTCGTTGTGGCCGGCGCGCGCCGCCCACAGGGTGAAGCCGGCAAAGGCATCCTCGCGGCTCACCTTTTCCCACGGGCGCCAGCCGCCGGCGGGCAGGCCATCGCGCGACTGGCGGGTGACCGCGGCGTGGAAGCCGAACATCGGCTCGGGCGGTTCCACCGGGAAGTCGCTGCCAAACGCCAGTTGCGCGCCGCTCTTCTTGATCTGCTGCCACGCATAGGCGCCGGCCAGGCGCGCTTCGCCCAGCCGGGCTTCGGCCATGCCCTTGTCCGACGTTGCGTGCGTGGGCTGCATGGAGGCGATGACCTTCAGTTCGGCGAAGCGATTGAGGTCCGCCATGTCGACGATCTGGGCATGCTCGTTGCGGTGCCGCAGCTTCACCCGCTCGGCCAGCGGCACCGCGGCATAGGCATCCATGGTGGAGCGGTTGGCCTGGTCACCGATGGCGTGGGTGTTGACCTGGAAGCCTTCGCGGCTGGCCTCGGTGACGAAGGTCTTGAGCTTGTCGGCCGGCGTGATCTCCAGCCCGCGGGTGCTCGGCATGTCGGCATAAGGCGCGATGAGGTACGCGCCGCGGCTGCCCAGCGCCCCATCCGACACCAGCTTCATCGACTGCATGGCCAGAAGGTCATTCCAGCCCCAGGGGATGGGCCCATTGGGGGCGATCGCCTTGCGATTGTCCGGCCCGCCCGCCATCGCATAGATGCGCGCCGTCATCCGGCCGGTTTCGGCAAAGCGGACGTAACGGTCCCACGTATCCTTGTCCATGCCGGCATCGTGCGCGCCGGTGAGGCCAACTTCGGCCATGGTTTCCAGCGACTTGGTGAGCACGAGATCGAGCCGGGCGGCATCATCGGCAGGGATGGCGCGGGTGATGAGCGCCATCGCCTTGTCCACGAACACCCCGGTGGGGTTGCCGGCGGCGTCACGGATGATCTCGCCGCCGTCGGGCGCCTGCGTATCCTTCGTGATGCCGGCCGCCTTCATGGCCGCCGTGTTGGCCCAGCCGGCATGGCCATCGACGCGGGCGAACCAGGCCGGGCGATCCCCGGTCACGCTGTCCAGCTCCGCGGCGGTAGGGAAACGGCCGATCAGCTTGCCGTCCTGAAACCAGCGTTCCTGGTTCCAGCCGCGGCCCATGATCCAGCCGGCGGCCGGCGCCCCGGCCTTGATGCGGGCCTGCGCCTCGGCAATCGAGCCGGTATCGCGCAGATCGACCACCAGCTTCAGCTCGCCCAGCCGCATCACGTGGCCGTGCGCGTCGATCAGGCCCGGCCACAGGGTGGCGCCCTTCATGTCGACGCGGGTACCGGAGGGCAGCGCAGCCTTGGCCGGCAGCGTCGCCTTCACCTTGCCATTGTCATCCACCAACAGCGTCGCAAAGCGGTGCAGCGTGCCCTTCCCATCCAGCGTGTAGCCATTGGCGTTGGTGTAGAGCGTATCGGCGAGGGACGGTGCCGCGGTGGCAAGCATGGCGGCGAGCAGCAGAGTCTTCATCTAATCCATTCCCTGTCCGGCCCGGCGCCGGTGCGGGCTGGCGTGGCCTGTGCCGTGGCTAGCCCAATTTCACCCGGGCCACCAGTCAGCATGGGCCGCCCGCGGTGCCGCAAAATGCCTTTGAATTATGGAGGCGGCCGGGGGCCATGCGGCCATTGACTGGTGGAAACCAAAGATTAGCTTCTTGTTCATCATGTCGCTGGCGCAACAGCCATGACGTAAAAGGTCGTGTTCGCGTTCCTCTTGTGCCTTGCCGCCCGACAACTGCAGGGCCGGCCTGCTGGCCATCCTTCAAAGCGACCGGGCCATGAACACCCAGTGTGGGTGCATGAAGGCCGGCAGTTCCACCTCCGGATAGGCCGGTATGCACGAAAAGCCGAGCCGCTCGTACAGGCCGATCGCGGTGTCGAGGGTCGGCGAAGTGTCGAGGAATATGGTGCGATAACCAAAGGCCCGCGCGTCGGCGATCAGCCGCTCGACAAGCGCGCGGCCCAGCCCCTGGCCCTTCGCCGTGTCGCGGACATAGACGCGCTTCATCTCGCAGATGCCATCCCGCACCCGGCGGATTCCGCCCATGCCGATCGGCTGGCCCCGCTGTTCGAGGATATAGAAAATGCTCTCCGGCGGCCCGGCGCCCAGGGTCTTCGGCAGTGCCTCGGGCAGATAGGCGCGGATATCGCCGCCCGGGAAGATGTCCGCCAGCGTGACGCCGAACCGCGCCGCCACGCCATCGAACACGAACTGCAGATATTCCGCGTTGAGATTGATCAGCAGCGCCGCATCGTCCGGCAGGCGGGCTGGACGATAGTCGATGCTCATTTCACCAGGCGGCGAATGAGGCTGCTGGTGTCATTGCGCGCCCCGCCCATGGCCTGCACATCGGCATAGAATTGATCGACCAGCGCGCCCAGCGGCAGCGGCACGCCAAGCCGGCGGGCTTCGTCGAGGGCGAGGCCGAGGTCCTTGCGCATCCAGTCCACCGCGAAGCCGAAATCGAACTCGCCGCGCGTCATGGTGCGGGCGCGGTTGTCCATCTGCCAGCTCTGCGCGGCGCCTTTGGAAATCACGTCCACCACTGCGTCCATGTCGAGCCCGGCCTTCATCCCCAGCGCGAGGCCTTCGGAAAGCCCCTGCAATATGCCGGCGATGCACAGCTGGTTGACCATCTTGGTGAGCTGGCCGGCGCCGGCCGGCCCCATGTGGCCGATGCGCTGCGCATAGGCGGCCATCACCGGTTCCGCCGCCGCGAACGCCGCATCGCTGCCGCCCACCATGATGGTGAGCTTGCCATTCTCCGCCCCGGCCTGGCCGCCTGAGACGGGCGCATCCACCACGTGCAGCCCGCGCGTTTCCCCCTCGACGGCCAGTCGGCGGGCGATGGCGGCCGAAACCGTAGTGTGATCGATGAACAGGCTGCCTGGCGCCATCGCGCCGAACGCACCATCGGGGCCCAGCGTGACCGCCTCGAGATCGGCATCGGCCCCGACGCAGGCGATCACCACGTCGGCGCCTGCGGCAGCGGCAGCCGGGGTGGGCGCTGCGGCCCCGCCATGGGCCGCCACCCAGGCGGCGGCCTTCGCGGGCGTGCGGTTGTAGACGGTGAGAGTGTGCCCGGCGGCGGCGAGGTGCCGGGCCATCGGCGCGCCCATCACGCCGAGGCCGAGATATGCGATGGTCTTGCCCATGGCCCCGGCTCTACTGCCGGCCGGGCAGTGGCGCAATCAGTCGGGCAGGAATCAATTGGGCAGGAACAGGGACACCACGTCGCGGGCCAGGCGAGCCGGGCGCATAGTGGCGACGTCGATGCAGCACCAGGTACTCTTCACCTCGGCAATCACCTGTTCGCCGCGCTTGAACAGGGTGGTGAAGAAGGCCCGCGCGCCCTGCACGCCATCGGCGACCACGCTGGCCACCACATCATCGTCCAGAAATGCCGGGGCGCGATAGCTGATGTTGTGATTGAGCGCGACCCACAGATGATTGGCCACGGCATCGGCTGGCGCCGTGTGCTGCCAATAGGCGACAACGGCATCCTGCACCCAGCGCAGATAGACGGCATTGTTGACGTGGCCCATGAAGTCGATGTCGGCCGCGTCCACTGCCACGTCGTGCCGATACATCACACCGAATCCCTGCCGCCACAAAGGAAGAGAGTGCTCACCCCTCGCCCGCGCGGTCAACCCCGGCCGGCTGGCCTTCTGTGGGTAGCGCAGTCGCGCCTGCGGCGTTATGGAGCAGCCATGAATGCCACCCTGCCCGTCTCGCAGCCGCCGCTGCCGATCGCCCTTGCCGATGTCGAAGCCGCCGCCGCGGCGATTGCCGGCAAGGTGATCCGCACGCCCTGCCTGCGCTCCGAAACCCTGTCGCAGCTGACGGGCGCCGAAGTGTGGCTGAAGTTCGAGAATCTGCAGTTCACCGCCGCCTACAAGGAACGCGGCGCGCTCAACCGCCTGCTCAGCCTGACGGATGCGGAGCGGGCGCGCGGCGTCATCGCCGCCTCGGCCGGCAACCATGCCCAGGGCCTGGCCTATCACGCCCGCCGGCTCGGTATCCCGGCCACCATCGTGATGCCGCGCTTCACGCCGATCGTGAAGGTGCAGCAGACCGAAGGACATCAGGCCCGCGTGGTGCTGACCGGCGAAACCTATGACGATGCCAGCGCCCACGCGCTGGCGTTGGCGGCCCGGGAGGGGCTGGTCTATGTCCATCCCTTCGACGATCCGAAGGTTATGGCCGGCCAGGGCACGGTGGGCCTCGAGATGCTGGCGGACGTGCCGGAGCTTGACACGCTGGTGGTGCCGATCGGCGGCGGCGGGCTGATCTCCGGCATCGCCACGGTGGCCAAGGCGCAAAGCCGCCCGATCAGCGTGATCGGCGTGCAGGCAGAGCTTTATCCGTCGATGTATGCCGCGATGAAGGGGCAATCGGCGGCTTGCGATGGCGACACGCTGGCCGAAGGCATCGCGGTCAAGAACCCGGGCCGGCTGACGCAGGAGGTGGTGCGCGCGCTGGTCGACGACATCGTGCTGGTGGGCGAGCGCGACCTTGAACGCGCCGTCTCGCTGCTGCTCGCCATCGAGAAGACGGTGGTGGAAGGCGCCGGCGCGGCGGGGCTTGCGGCGCTCCTGGCCCACCAGCGCCGGTTCCGCGGCCAGAAGGTGGGGCTGGTGCTGTGCGGCGGCAACATCGACACGCGCCTGCTCGCCAACGTGCTGCTGCGCGATCTGGCGCGCTCGGGCCGGCTGGCGCGCCTCCGGATCCGCCTGAAGGACCGGGCCGGGCAATTGTTCGAAGTGGCGCGCATCTTCGATCAGCAGCAGGTCAACATCCTGGAAGTCTATCACCAGCGGGTGTTCACCAACCTGCCAGCCAAGGGCCTGATCACCGACATCGAGTGCGAGACGCGCGACCGTGACCATCTCGATCGGCTGGTGGAGGCTCTGCGCGGCGCCGGGTACGACACCCGCCTGGTGGAAGCCGACTGAGCCGCGCCGCCTGCATCCAAAAGACGGACTCGCCAGCCCCGCAAGTCGCGGTTAGCATCGCCGTTACAGGGGATGGCAGAGTGTGAGGGGTCGCACGGTCTGTCGCGATCTTGGCGAGCCGTAACCGGCAGTGTTGGCGAGGGCACAGGTGACCGACCAGAGTTATCGTTTTCCGCGTTTCTTCGTCACCGCGCCCACGGCCTGCCCCTATCTGCCGGGCCGTACCGAGCGCAAGGTGTTCGCCGAACTGAAGGGCGATGATGCGCAGACCATGGCCGAAGCGCTCGGCCGCATCGGCTTCCGGCGCAGCCAGAATGTCGTCTATCGCCCCAGTTGCGATGGCTGCCAGGCCTGCGTTTCGGTGCGCGTGCCCACCGCCGCCTTCCGGCCCAACCGATCCCAGCGCCGGCTGATCGCCCGCCATGCCGATCTGGAGGTGCACGCCTGCGAGCCGTGGGCGACCGAGGAACAGTGGCGGCTGATGCGGCGCTATCTGGCCGCGCGCCACCCCGGCGGCGGCATGGCGGCGATGGACGCGCATGATTTTGCCGACATGATCGAACAATCCCCCATCGACACGGTGGTGGTGGAGTATCGCGAGCCGGCGCCAGGCGGCGGGATGGGCCGGCTGGTCGGCTGCTGCCTCACCGACAAGCAGTCCGACGGCCTGTCGATGATCTACAGCTTCTATGATCCGGACATCGCAGAGCGGCAGGGCCTGGGCAGCTACATCATCCTCGATCACATCACCCGCGCCGCCCGGGCCGGCCTTCCTCACGTCTACCTCGGCTACTGGATCTCCGAGTGCAACCGCATGGCCTACAAGACAAAATTCCGCCCGGTCGAAGCGCTGATCGGCGGCGTGTGGCGGGACGTGCCATAGCCGCGCGGGCCTGATCCGGGCCGTTGCCCGGCCGATTCCCCGCCCGGCCAGGGAACGGCAGGCCGTCGCCGGGCGTTGTCTCTTCTGCGCTTCCGCAGAAGGACTCCACCATGGCCAGCAAGAAGACCAGCACCCCGCGCCGCGATCCGGGCACCACCCGTGTCGGCAACGGCGGGGAGGTCCACCAGGTAGCCGGCAAGGGCCAGCCGGTGCTCACCACCAACCAGGGCATGATGCTGTCCGACGACCACAACAGCCTGCGCGCCGGGCCGCGTGGCGCGCTGTTGCTGGAAGACATGGTGCTGCGCGAGAAGATCTTCCATTTCGATCATGAGCGCATCCCGGAGCGCGTGGTGCATGCGCGCGGGCTGGCCGCCCATGGCTATTTCGAGCTTTCCGACAGCCTGGCAGGGCTGACAACCGCCCAGGTGCTGGGCGAGACCGGTGTACGCACGCCGGTGTTCGTGCGCTTCTCCACCGTGGCCGGCAACCGCGGATCGGCCGATCTGGCCCGCGATGTGCGGGGCTTTGCCGTCAAATTCTACACAAAGCAGGGCAACTGGGATCTGGTTGGCAACAATATCCCGGTTTTCTTCATCCAGGACGCGATGAAGTTCCCCGATCTGGCCCACGCCGTGAAGGAAGAACCTGATCGCGGCTTTCCGCAGGCGGCGTCGGCCCATGACACGTTCTGGGACTGGATCGCGATGACGCCGGAGGCGATGCACATGGTGATGTGGCAGATGTCCGATCGCACCATCCCGCGGTCGGTGCGCATGATGCAGGGCTTTGGCGTGCACAGTTTCCGCCTGGTCGATGCCGCGGGCCGTTCGACCTTCGTGAAATTCCATTGGACGCCGAAGCTGGGCCTGCAATCCGTGGTGTGGGACGAAGCGGTCAAGATCAACGGCGCCGATCCCGACTATCACCGTCGCGACCTCTATGACGCCATCGAGTCCGGCGATTTTCCCGAATGGGAGCTGGGGGTCCAGCTGTTCAGTGAAGCGGATGCCGCCGGCTTCGATTTCGACCATCTCGATGCGACCAAGCTCATCCCGGAGGAGATCGTGCCCGTGCGGGTGATCGGACGGATGGTGCTGGACCGCAATCCCGACAATGTGTTCGCCGAAACCGAACAAGTCGCCTTCTGCACCCAGAATCTGGTGCCCGGCATCGATTTTTCCGACGACCCGTTGCTGCACGGCCGCAACTTCTCCTATCTCGACACACAACTCAGCCGGCTGGGGTCCACCAATTTCCACCAGATCCCGATCAACGCCCCAAAATGCCCGTTCGCCAACATGCAGCGCGACGGCCACATGCAGACGGCGGTGCACCCGCAGCGCGTGACCTACACGCCCAGCCTGCTTGATCCGTCCGGCCCGCGGGAAAGCCATAGCGAAGGCTTCCGCAGCGTGCCGACGCCGCTTGACGGCAGCAAGCAGCGCGACCGTTCCCCCACCTTCAGCGATCATTACAGCCAGGCCCGGCTATTCTTCCTGAGCCAGACCGTGCCGGAACAGGACCATATCGTGGCGGCGCTGGTGTTCGAACTGTCCAAGGTCGAGGCGGACATCGTGCGCGAGGCGATGCTGGGCCATCTGCTGGTCATCGACGAGGCACTGGGCAACCGGGTGGCAGCCGGCCTTGGGCACGGCACCGCCATCACGCCCGCCACGCCCGCCACGCCGCCGCGCCCGGATCTGGCGCCGGCCCCCAGCCTGAGCA
>NZ_WMHO01000485.1 GCF_010994245.1 Sandarakinorhabdus rubra | reverse complement strand
GCTCCACCGCCTGCCGGGCAAGGATGATGGCCCCCAGTCGGCGCTGGGTTTCCGCCACCACGCCGGTCGTCTCCGGGTCATAGGCGAACACCGCCCGCTGCTCGATGCGATCGGCGAGCAGGCGTTCGACCGCCACCGGCTCGATCGCGGCGCCGAGCAGGAGGCGCGCACCAGCCGCACTGCCCGACGCATCGGCGACCACGATCCACTCGCTGCGCGCCAGCGATGACCCGTCGGGCACGCTGACCGCCCGGCCATTGGCCATCAACCAGGCAGCGCCGCGCCGCCGGGCGACGCGCTCTGGATGGGCCAGCGCCAGCACTTCGCCAGCGGCCTCCGGTTCGATGTCCTGCTCTACTGCGCCAACCGTGCGCGCCCAGCGGCTCGCCAGCTTGCGCGCAGCATCGGCCCGCTGGCCGCGCTCGCGCTCCCAGCCACGCAGGCGCTGCTCGATGTCATCGCTGCGGCTCCCCAGCCCGCGTTCCCCCAGCAGCACCGCGATGC
>NZ_WMHO01000484.1 GCF_010994245.1 Sandarakinorhabdus rubra | reverse complement strand
GGGCCAGCACGCCGCCGCTGTTGCTGCCAGCCGTGCTGACCAGTTGCGCCGCCCGGTTGGTGCCGTTGCTGGCCACCATCAGCACGTTGCCGGCCGTGCCGCCGCCGCCGCCAAAGCCGCCGATGCCAATGCCGGCAGCGCCTGCCGTGTCCTTGGCGAGCGCAATGCCGGCCCCGATGGAGAAGCCGCCATTGCCGCCGCCGCCGCCGAGCGACTGGGCGGTGATGCCATTGCTGCTGGCGCCGCCTGTGGTGGTGAGGCCGTTGATGAAGGCAGTGACGTCGCCGGCATTGCCCGCACCGCCGCCAAAGCCGCCAATGCCGATGCCGGCACTGCCGCTGCCGCTCTGTGCGACCGACAGCGCGGCGCCCACGGTGAAGCCGCCATTGCCGCCGCCGCCGCCCAGCGACTGGGCGAGAATGCCGCCCGAACCGGCGCCGCTGCCCGTTGTGGTGGTGCCAACAAGGTCCAGCAGCACGTCACCGGCATTGCCGCCGCCGCCGCCA
>NZ_WMHO01000483.1 GCF_010994245.1 Sandarakinorhabdus rubra | reverse complement strand
CGCGCTGCGGCCGCAGCGGCGGCCAGCCCCTGCCGGTCGGTCAGCCACGGCGTCAAGGCATCGGCGAGGGACTGTGGCGTAAACGCGTCCTGCCGGATCATGCGGGCGGCGCCGGCGGCGACCAGCGCCCCGGCATTGTCGGCCTGGTGATCATCGGTGGCGATCGGCAGCGGCACCAGGATCGATGGCCGGCCCATCACCGCCAGTTCAGCCACGGTCGATGCGCCAGACCGCGCGATGACGATGTGGCTCGAAGCCATCTCGGCGGGCAGATCGGGGAAATAGGCGGCGATGCGCGGGGTGATGCCGGCGGCGGCATAGGCGGCTTCCATTGCCGCGCGGTCCTCGTCGCGGCCCTGGTGCGTCACGTCGAGATGGCCGCGCAGATCAGCTGGCAGCAGGGCAAGCGCCGCCGGCACCACGCGGTTGAGGATGGCGGCGCCCTGGCTGCCGCCCGTCACCAGCAGCTTGAGGCGCGGGGCATCGGCGGCAAACGGCGCCTGGCCGGC
>NZ_WMHO01000482.1 GCF_010994245.1 Sandarakinorhabdus rubra | reverse complement strand
CGCGGCGCTGCGGCCCATCGCTGCCGGCGAGATCATCCTCGCCTCCGCATTGGCCGGCGGCACCACCCGGCTGGCCGCAGCGCCGCTGCTGGCGCCCGACAGGCGAGCCCTGGCGGTGCCGGTGAGCGAAGTGTCGGGCGTGTCGGGCTTTGTCTATCCCGGCGACCTGGTGGACGTGTTCTTCACCCGTCAGGCCGAGGAGGCGCAGGCCTATGCCGAGGTGATCGCCCAGAATGTGCAGGTGCTGGCGGTGGGCACCGACATGAACGTCGGCAAGGACAAGCCCGAGATCGTCAAGGCCACCACGCTGGAGGTGACGCCGCTGCAGGCGCAGAAGCTCAGCCTTGCCATGGCAACCGGCCATTTGAGCCTGGCACTGCGCCGCTTTGGCGACACGGACCGCGTGCGGCTGGAGACGCTGCAGGTCACCGCTCTCAATGATGGCACCACCACGCGGCTGCTGGCGCTGCCGCGCGGGCCGGCGCCGGCAGCCAGCGCCGCTGCCCGGGCCCCAGCT
>NZ_WMHO01000481.1 GCF_010994245.1 Sandarakinorhabdus rubra | reverse complement strand
CCGGGCAGCGATGGCCACGGGCCGCTAGGCGCCGGTTTCGGCGCCCGTTCGGGCAGCCGCGCCGGCGGCATCGGCAGCCTGTCACGCCGGCTCGATGATGACGGGCTGGCCGGGATCGTGGTGGGCGCGCTGATCGCCGCCAACAGCTTTGGCGAGGTTTATGCCGATGCCCCGCCCGATGGCGCGGTGGCGATGCCCAAGCTTTCCCGGCACCGCACGTTCGGCCGACAGAACACGGTGATCGGGGCGGTCGCCACCAATGCGCCGCTCAGCCGTGCACAGGCGCTCAGGATGGCGATGGTGGCACACTCCGGGTTGGCCCGCGCGGTGCGCCCCGTCCACACCCAGTTCGATGGCGATTGCATCTTTGCCCTGTCCACCGCCGCGCCCGGCAGCGGCCCCATCGAGGATGCCGCGCTGGCGCTGGTGGCCACCGTGGCGGCCGATCTGGTCGCCGCAGCGGTGCGCCAGGCGGTGGGGCTTTACTGATCGGCCAGCGCCGCCAGCCGCGCGGCCAGCGC
>NZ_WMHO01000480.1 GCF_010994245.1 Sandarakinorhabdus rubra | reverse complement strand
GGCACCACCGCCGTGGACCGCCCGCCGGCATCGGCCACGGCGCGCACGAAGGCCAGCTGCGCGCGCTGGCCATAGGCACCCTGCGGGACCAGCGCCGCGAAGCGATCGACACCCCGGCTGCGGGCATAGGCCACCGCGCGGGCAATGGCCTGATCGGGCTGGAAGCCCAGCACGAAGACATTGCCGCCGGCCGCCGCCGCATCGTTGGAGAAGGACAGGATCGGCACCGGCCGGCCGGCCACCGCCGCCGCGACCGCCGGCACCTCGCTGCCAAGCAGCGGGCCAAGGATGAGGCCGGCGCCCTCAGCCATCGCCTTTGCAGCGGCTTCGCCGGCCCCTGGCGCCGTGTCGATGGTGACAAGCTTGACCTGCGGTTTGCCGAGATCAGCCAGCGCCATGGCGGCGGCCTTGGCGATCGAATCGCCCAGCGCCGCGTTGGGGCCACTCAGAGGCACCAGCAGCGCCACCGTGTTCAGCTGCTCCACCGGTGCCGGCCGCTCGACCGGCGCGGCCAGCGGCGGCG
>NZ_WMHO01000048.1 GCF_010994245.1 Sandarakinorhabdus rubra | reverse complement strand
CTTCGAGGCCTGGGCGGAGACGGTCGCCGCCGAAGCCGAGCGGACGCGCCAGCGGCTCGACACGAAGCTGCGTGCCGAGGAACACTGGCTGCAGCGCGGCGTCACCGCCCGGCGCAAGCGCAACATGGGCCGGCTCGCCAAGCTGATGGACCTGCGCGCCACCCGACGCGCGCTCGACACCGGGCCCAGCGTGGCACGCATCGCCACCCAGGCCGAGGACCCGGGCTCGAAGATCCTGATCGATGCGAAGAACATCGGCCTGACGCTGGGCGGGCGGGTGCTGTTGAAGGATTTTTCGTTGCGGGTCAGGAAGGGCGACCGCATCGGCATCATCGGCCCCAACGGCGCCGGCAAGACGACGCTCATCCGGTTGCTGCTGGGCCAGATCGCGCCCGATGGCGGCACCATCACCCGCGCCGCGACGCTCAATCCCACCATCATCGATCAGCAGCGCCAGCGGCTGAAAGGCCGCACGGTCCGCGAGGTGCTGGCCGATGGCGGCGAATGGCTTGAAGTGAATGGCGTCAAGAAGCATGTCGCCGGCCATCTGAAGGACTATCTGTTTGGGCCGGAGGTGCTGGATGCGCCGGCCGAGACGCTGTCGGGCGGCGAACAGTCCCGCCTGCTGCTCGCCCGCGAGTTCGCCAGCCCGTCAAACCTGATGGTGCTGGATGAACCGACCAACGATCTCGACATGGAAACGCTCGACCTCATCGAGGAGGTGATCGGCGACTATGATGGCACCGTGCTGCTGGTCAGCCATGATCGCGCCTTCCTCGACCGGGTGGTGACCATGATCGTGGCCCTGGATGGCAACGGCGGCGCGCAGGTGAGCGTGGGCGGCTGGAGCGACTGGGCATCACGACGCAGCACGGCCGAGGCCACCGCCCGGCCAAAAACCACCGCGCCGGCCGCCACCGCGCCGAAGAAGGCCAGCAAGCTGAGTTACAAGGACGCGCGTGAACTGGCCGAACTGCCGGCGCGCATCGCCGCACTGGGCCAGGACATCGCGGCGCGCGAGGCGGCACTTGCCGACCCTGATCTCTATGCGAAAAACCCGCAGCGCTTTGCCGCGATCACCTCCGAACTGGACAGTCTGCGGGTGCAGCTGGACGCGGCGGAACTGCGCTGGCTGGAACTGGCCGAGCAGGAAGAGCAACTCGCCGGCTGACACCGCTCAGGGGCGGCGCTCCATCAATATGTCGTCCACGATCACCCCTTCGACCCTGATGGCATCGGGGTCCACCGCATAGGGCCGGAACCCGCAGGCGAGATACAGCGCGATCGCCGGCGCATTGGCGATGGCAACACTGAGCCTGACCAGTTCGACCCGCCCGCGCGCCAGATCGAGCACGGCCTCGATCAGGGCGCGCCCTGCCCCGGTCCCGCGCGCTTCTGGCGCCACGTACATGCCAACAAGGTGCCCGCAATGGGCATGCTTGCGGCCCGGCTCGATGGCCAGCGCCGCCGTGCCGACCAGCGCATCATTTGTGAAGGCCCCGAAGGTCGTGCGGTGCTCCAGACGCGCCAGCCAGTCCGCCATCGGCCAGGCAGCCTCCTCCTCGGCATCGGCGCCGAAGGCATGGGGGTGCGCTGCGAGCCCGGCCAGACGCAACGCCCGATAGGCGTCGACGTCGGCCGCGGTCAGCTGGCGGATGCGGATCGCCGGATCACCCGCAGAGTCTTCAGGCAACTTCCACGCCCGGCGGCACATCCGGATCGACATGGCGCGGCGTCACCACCCTGAGCGGCGCCGGCGCCACGCGGCCAGTGTCGTGGGTGCGGATGAACTTTTCCACCACGGGCGCAATGGTCTGCCGCCACTTGCTGCCGTTGAAGATGCCATAATGGCCGGCACCTTCCGCCAGATGATAATGTTTCTTCTTCTCCGGCAGGTTGACGGCTAGTTCAAGCGCCGCCTTGGTCTGGCCGATGCCGGAAATGTCGTCACGCTCGCCTTCGATGGCCAGCAGCGCGGTCTTCGTGATCGCCGCCGGATCGGCCAGGCGGCCGCGATGGAAGAACTGCCCGGTGGCCAGCGCCTGGCGCTGGAACACCAGGTCGATGGTCTGGAGATAGAATTCGGCGGTCATGTCGCACACCGAGCGATACTCGTCGTAAAAGGCCTTGGTGGCCTCGGCCGAATCCTCGTCACCCTCGATCAGGTGGCGGAACATGTCCCAATGCGATTGCATGTGGTTGGCCAGGTTCATGGTCATGAAGCCGGACAGTTGCAGGAAGCCCGGATAGACCTTGCGACCCGCGCCCGGCCAGATGGCCGGCACCTCCTGGATCGGCGTCTGCTCGAACCAGGCATAGGGCCGCTTCATGGCCAGCGTGTTGACGGCGGTGGGCGCGCGGCGGGTATCGACCGGCCCGCCCATCAGCGTGAGGCTGGGCGGCGCGCAGGGATGATCATCGGCATTCATCAGCGCCACGGCCGCATAGGCCGGCACCGCCGGCTGGCACACGGCGATCACATGCGTGTCGGGCCCCAGCAGTTCCAGATATTCGATCAGATAATCGACATAGTCGTTGAGGTCGAAGCGGCCTTCCGACAGCGGCACCAGCTTTGCGTCACGCCAGTCGGTGATGAACACGTCGTGATCGGGCAGCAGCCGTTCGACGGTTCCGCGCAGCAGCGTGGCATAATGGCCCGACATCGGCGCCACCACCAACACGCGCGGATCCTGCTTGCCGCCGCCAACGCCCTGCGGCACGCCGCGCCGGAAATGCTTCAGTTGCCCGAACGGCTTGCGCAGCACCACCTCCTCGGCCACCGGCACCGCTTCGCCATAGATCAGCGTGCTGTTGAGGCCGAAGGCTGGCTTGCCGCGCGGCTCCACCGCGTGGGCAAACACCTCCAGCGCACGCGCCATCACGGGCGCCGCCGGTGACCAGGCAAAGGGGCTGGTGGCTGCCAGCAGCCAGTCCGAACTTGTCCGCGCCGCCATGCCGGCCCCGGCCAGCCAGGCCTTTTGCATCTCGTAGGCAGTATAGAGCATTGAATAACCTTCCCGCGCCGGCCGGGCACATCATATTGCCCTGCCGTATCGCACCTGCAGCATAGCCACATGATGCTCTGATTGCTGCATGAACATGACGCAATGCACAAAGCGATGAAATGGTGGCCTGCAACAAATTTGCAACAGGCGCCGCAGGCCAGTGTGTCGCGGTGCGATTGCCCGGTGCAGCCATTGAGCAACGCCCCTACCCCTGTTATCAGCCGCCATGGCTTCCCCCCCGCCGAAACCGCCCCTGCCCCCTGTGGCAGAGCGAAAATTGTCCCGCCTCAAACTGTTGTGGCGCTTTTCGCGGGCCTATCCCTGGCATCTGACGGCCGCGCTGGTGGCGCTGGCGGTGGCCGCGCTGTCGACGCTGGCCATCCCCCAGGGCCTGAAGATGGTGGTCGACAACGGCTTTGCCCGCGGCAGCGACCCAGCGGCCATCACCCCCTTCTTCACCGGCTTCCTTGGCCTGGTGATGGTGCTGGGCCTCGCAACCGCCGTGCGATTCTATTTCGTCACCTGGATCGGCGAGCGGGTGGTGGCCGATCTGCGCACCGCGGTGCAGGCGCATCTCGTCACCCTCGATCCGGTGTTCTTCGAGGAGAACCGCCCGGCCGAGATCGCCAGCCGCATCACCTCGGACACCGCGATCATCGAGCAGGTGGTTGCCACCTCGGCCAGCCTTGCCCTGCGCAACAGCGTGATGGGCATTGGTGGCATCATCTACATGTTCTGGGTCAGCCCCCGCCTCACGCTGCTGATGCTGCTGGTGATCCCGCTCACCATGGTGCCGCTGATCCTGCTCGGCCGCCGGGTGCGTGACCTGTCGCGCGCCAGCCAGGACCGGGTGGCCGATCTCGGCACCCTCGTCTCCGAAGTGCTGGGCGCTATCCGCATCGTGCAGGCCTTCACCCAGGAACGCCGGGAATCGGCGCGCTTCTCCGCCGCCGTTGAGCGCAGCTTCGACACCGCCAAGCGCCGCCTGCGCCTGCGCGCGCTGATGACCGCACTGATCATCACCCTGGTGTTTGGCGCCATCACTCTGGTGCTGTGGCAAGGCGCGCTGGGCGTGATCGCCGGCACGCTGTCGGGCGGGTCGATCGCTGCCTTCGTGTTCGCCGCCGCCATCGTTGCCGGTGCCTTTGGCACGCTGACCGAAGTCTATGGCGATTTCATGCGCGCCGCCGGCGCCTCCGGCCGGATGGAGGAGCTGCTGGCCGCAAGGCCGCAGATCCGCGCTCCGGCGCAGCCGACGCCGCTGCCGGTGCCTGCGCTCGGCCGGCTGGAGCTGGATGGCGTGCGCTTCCACTATCCGTCCAAGCCCGACGCGGCGGCGCTCAACGGCTTCAGCCTCAGCATCGCGCCTGGCGAGACGGTGGCCGTGGTCGGCCCGTCGGGCGCTGGCAAGTCAACGCTCTTCCAGCTCGTCCAGCGTTTCTATGATCCGGAAGGCGGCGAGCTGAGGATCGACGGCGTGCCCTATACCGCCGCCGATCCGCAGGCCATTCGCGCCCGCCTCGCCGTGGTGCCGCAGGAAACCGTGATCTTTGCTGCCAGTGCGCTGGAAAACATCCGCTATGGCCGGCCCGAAGCCAGCGAGGCGGAGGTGTGGGCCGCGGCCCGGGCGGCCCATGCCGATGCCTTCCTGAAGGACCTGCCCGACGGGATTCACAGCTTCCTGGGCGAGGCCGGCACCCGCCTGTCGGGCGGCCAGCGCCAGCGCATCGCCATCGCCCGCGCCATCCTGCGCGATGCCCCCATATTGCTGCTCGATGAAGCCACGAGCGCCCTTGATGCAGAGAGCGAGCAGCTGGTGCAGGCCGCGCTCGATGATCTGATGAAGGGTCGCACCACGCTGGTGATTGCCCACCGGCTGGCCACCGTGCGCAATGCGGACCGCATCGTGGTGATGGACAAGGGCCGCATCGTCGCCACCGGCACGCACGACAGCCTGCTGGCCAGCGGCGGCCTCTATGCGCGGTTGGCGCGGCTGCAGTTCGATCAGGTTGCGGCCTGAAGCGCTACTGGGCCGTGTAGCCGCCGTCCACCACCAGTTCGGCGCCGGTCATGAAGCTGGATTCGTCGCTGGCCAGGAACAGGATGGCGTCGCTGATCTCCTTCGGGTAACCGAACCGGCCGAGTGGGTGCGCGGCGATGAGGGCACCCTTCATCTCGTTGCCATCCTCGCGCGCCGCCAGCGCGCCAGCCACCATCGGCGTCTCGATGAAGCCGGGGTGGACACTGTTCACCCTGATGCCCAGCGGCGCCCATTCCAGCGCTGCCGCCTTGGTGAGCAGCGCCACGCCGCCCTTTGACGCGCAATAGGCCGCCGCACCGGCCAGCCCCACCTTGCCGAGGATCGAGCTGATGTTGATGATGCTGCCGCCGCCGGCCTGCGCGATGCGCGGTCCGGCATGGCGCAGGCCGAGAAACACGCCGTCCAGGTTGACGGCCAGGATCTGCCGCCACGCATCATAGCTGTGATCCATCAGTTCATGGTTGCCGCCGGCGATACCGGCATTGTTGACCAGTATGTCGAGCCGGCCGAAATCCTCCACGGCATGTTCCACCGCCGCCGCCCAATCTGGGTGGGAGGTGACATCGTGCAGGCGGAACAGTGCCGTGCCGCCCTGCGCGACAATGCCGGCCGCCACCTCCTCCCCGCCGATGTCGAGGTCGGTCAGCAGCACCGCCGCGCCTTCCTGCGCCAACCGCCGCGCCGTCGCCGCCCCGATGCCAGATGCCGCGCCGGTGACCAGTGCCACCTTGCCTGAAAGCCGTGCCATGTCGTGGTTCCTCCCTTTGCACGGTTGACGCTAGGGCGGAACGTGGGCGGGCGATACTGGGGGATTGCGGGGTGTTTGGCGGGCGCAAGCGGCGGCCGAGCCGAGCCACAGTCAGATGAATCAAAAAGGGCGGCCTGTTGGGGCCGCCCTTATTGCTCGCCATCTGAACTTGCGCGAGTCCGAGGATAACGTCACGCGTTATCGTCAGGTCGCACTGTGGTCAGTTCGCGTAAGCCTCGTTGCCGACGAAACCCATCTTCTCGATTCGGGCTTGCTGTGCAGCGGCCATCACCTGATCCACCAGCTCGTAACGGGCCTCGGCTTCCGGCCGAAGGCGCAGCTCCGGCTGTTCCGGTAGCGCACTTGCCTGGGACAGGTAGCCCTTGAGGGTGTTCATGTCGACTTCCGTCTTGTTCCAATAGATATTGCCAAGGAAGTCGATGTCGATCTGGTTGAACACCGGGTCGACATTGCTGGGGTTGGGGTTCGGCGGCGGCAGATCCAGCTTCACGGCATGGGTCTGCACCGGGATGGTGATGATGAACATGATGAGCAGAACGAGCATGACGTCGATGAGCGGCGTCGTGTTCATTTCCACCATCGGGTTGTCGTCACCACCCTCTTTGCCAACTGACATGGCCATTGGCCAAACTCCTGTCTCTGGTGTGGCCGCCCGTCTCGGACGGCCACAGTCACATCATCAATCGCGCGTCACGAACCCGGGAACCGGCTCCGAGATGAAGCCGACCTTCAGGAAACCGGCCCGCTGCATGGTGAAGACAACCCCACCGATGCAGCGATAGGCCACGTCCTTGTCGCCGCGGATATGCACTTCCGGCAGTTCGATCTTGCCACCCAGGGCTTCCTGGCGGGCAATCTCGTCCTTCAGCGCCTTGACGCCACGGTCGAGCAGTTCCTGCTTGCTGGTCACCAGCGTCTGACCCCAGTAGGTGTCGCAGTTCCCATCCACCGAAATCAGCACGTTTTCCGGCTTGGTGGTGGTGGGAAGGTTGGTCACCGTCGGCAGGGTCAGCGGCACGGTCTGGATGACGACGGGGACGGTGATCAGGAAGATGATGAGGAGCACCAGCATGACGTCGACCAGCGGCGTCGTGTTGATCTCGTTCATCGGAGCGTCTTCGCTCTCGTCCTTGCCGACACTCATTGCCATGGGTCTGTCTCCCCTATGTGGCGATCAGACCGTTACTTCTTGACCGCAGGAGCAGCAGCCGGAGCAGCCGGGGCGGCCATGGCAACCTTCGGACGCTCGATGCGGGCACCCGACACCAGCGCGCCATGCACGTCGGCGGTGAAGTTGTTCATGCGGTCCATCACGTCCTTGTTACGACGGATGAGCCAGTTGTAGCCGAGCACGGCGGGCACGGCGACGGCCAGACCCAGGGCGGTCATGATGAGCGCTTCACCCACCGGGCCGGCGACCTTGTCGATCGAGGCCTGGCCGGCCAGACCGATGTTGATCAGGGCGCGATAGATGCCGACGACGGTGCCGAACAGGCCGACGAAGGGCGAGGTCGAGCCAACGGAGGCCAGGAACGAGAAGCCGGTGGTGAGCTTGCCGGCGATCGCCGAGCTCGAGCGGTTGAGCGCCATTGTCACCCACTCATGCTGGTCGATCTTGTCGGTCAGGCGGCCTTCGTGGTGATCGGCAGCGCGCAGGCCGTCATCGACGATCTGGCGGAACGGCGAGTTCTTGTCGAGCTTGGAGGCGCCGGTCTTCAGATCCGAGGCCGACCAGAACTTCTTTTCCAGCTCGGCGGCTTCCGACAGGATCTTCTTCTGGTCCAGGTACTTGGTGATGATGATGAACCAGCTGTAGAGCGACATGAACACCAGGAGGCCGAACACGGACCAGGCAATCGGCCCACCCTGCTCGAGCGCGGCCATCAGGCCATACGGATTTTCTGCGGCTTGGGTCTGCATCTTCTTCTTCCCTCGGTTATAGTTTCCCGGCGTGGCGCTGGCGCCTTGCCGAATCCAGTGACGTTCCTGTCAGTTTTCCAGTTTCCAGCGCACCGGCTGGGTCTTGCGCTCTGCCACCGGCTGCCCTTCGCGGGTCGCCGGGTTGAAGCGCCAGCGGCGCTGGATGATGTTGCAGGTGGCATCATCGAGACGCTTGAAGCCGCTCGACTGTGCCACGGTGCATTCCGTCACCCGCCCGTCGGTACCGATCAGGTAGGTCACGCGGACCACGCCTTCCTCTTCGGCAGCACGCGAAGCGCTCGGATAATCATCGGTGCTGATGACGTTGCCGCGACCACGCGGAGTCGCCGGAGTGGGGGCCACGGCCGGCGGGGCCGGCGGGGCAGGCGGCGCTGGCGGGGCCACGCGAGGCGGATCCGGCTGCGACACCGTCGATTGCGTGGTGATGGTGTTGGTCGGGGCATCCGACTGCACGGTCACTTCCGGCGGCGGCACGAAGGGCGGGATCTCCACTTCCTTCGGCGGCGGCGGTGGCGGCTCGTCCGGCGGCGGCGCCTCTTCCTTCACGTTCACCGCTTCAAGCGGATCAACGATCTTCTTCACCACTTGGATAGCGAAGCCGGTAACGATGGCGTAACCGAGCAGAACGTGCAGCACGGCGACCACGCCGAGCGCAATCTGCCGGTTTTTGCTCATCCCAGGTGCGTCCATGTATGACATGGCTGGACTGGCACTCCCTTGTCGTCGGGAACAGTCGCGGACAGAGGACCCCCCTCAACCCTGCGCCCTTCCCTCTGCGTGCCCCTTAGCCGCAAGCCGAGCGGCCCCGCAACCGGCTTTTTGCCACATTCCGGCCAGAGTTGACCCAAATGGCGCCGCGCTACGTCGATTGCCCCAGCGTGAAGGCCCTGATGGCCGGCATTTGTTCCCCTGCCCGCTTCAACAGGGTGGAATGCGATGAACGGAGGCCCGCCGGCCCCGTGGATGACGTGGTTGCCGGGATTGGCACCTAGCCGCTACGATGGTGGGATGCCCCGCATGATTCTGCCCATCTGCCTGATTCTTGCCACGATTGGCCTGCCCGGACTCGGTGCACAGGCCCAGCCGGCAGCGCTGGTGACGGCCTCGCCCGACCGGCTGGCCAGCTTTGCCGACGTGGCGGAACTCACCCTCGCCAGCCCGGTGATCGTGCGCGCCACCATCACGCGCGCTGCCGCCTTGTCGCGCAAGGCGGCACCAGATGTCGCACCCGGCCGCGCCCGGCTGCTGGTCACCGTGGCGGTCTCCAATCCGTTGCTGGCACCTGCCGCGCTGCCCGCCAGCCTCGTCTTCGCCTGGGATGCGCCGCTGGATTCGCGCGGCAAGCCGCCCAAGGTCACCGGCATGGAGGTGCTGGCCTTCCTCGCAGCCCCCGGCGCCGGCGGTGCCACGCGGTTGATCAGCCGGCGCGCCGTGCAGCCGTGGGACGAGGCGCTGGCCGACACGGTGCGCCGCGTGGCGCGTGAAGCCCGCAGCAGCGACGTGCCCGACGTGCGCGGCGTCACCAGCGGCTTTCGCGACGTCGGCACGGTCGCGGGCGAGAGCGAGAGCCAGTTCTTCCTCGCCACCACCGATGACAGGCCGGCCGTGCTGGTGGTGCAGAACCGGCCCGGCGAGGCCCGCCGGGTGGCGGTGGCGCGCGGCGACATCATCGACGAATCGGCCCAGCCGGTGCAGCCCGGCACCTTGCTCTGGTATCGCCTGGCCTGTTCGCTGCCCGCCCGTCTGCCGGCAGCGGCCGGTGGCAATGATCCGGCGCTGGCGCGCGACTGGCAGACCGCGATTGCCAGCCTCGGCCCCTGCGGCCTTACGGGCTAGGGCGGACGGCCTCGTCGCGTTCCAACGCCACGAAATCCCGATCGAAGGCCACGAGGTGCGCGCCGCCATCGACGAAGATGGTCTGGCCGGTGACGGCCGGCGCCTCGGCCAGCCACGCCACCGCGCTGGCGAGGGCCGCGGGATCGGGCAGGCGCTCCAGCGGCATCAGCGCCGCCAGCCGCTGCATCTGGGCCGGGCTATAGTCGGCGGTCGGCAGCGTGAGCCCCGGTGCCACCGCGTTCACCCGCACGCGCGGGGCGAGGCTGCGCGCCAGCAGTGGCAGCGCGGCAGCCAGCGCCAGCTTTGACAACGTGTAGGCGAACTGGTCGCCATGCGGGTGAGCAATGCGCTGATCGAGCAGCAGCACCGATGCCGCCTGCTGGCCTTCGGGCGTGTCGCGCCACAACAGGCGCGTGAGCTGCACCGGTGCGTCGCAGTTCACCGCCTGGTGGCGGCGGATCGACACGGCGGTGGCGCTGGCGGCATCATCATCAAGGAACAGCGAGGCATTGTTGACCACCAGGGAAGGAACGCCGCCCCATGCGGTCACCTCGGCCCACAGACGGTCAATGGCCTCCGGATCGGCGAGATCGGCGATGAACTGGTGGTGGGCAACCCCGGTTTCGGCCAGCACGTCGGCCAGCGCCGGATCAAGCGTGGCATCGGCCCTGGCATGCAACGCCAGCCGCCAGCCACGCCGCGCCAGTTCGCCGGCAATCGCCGCCCCCACCCGCCTGGTGCCTGCGGTGATAAAGGCCAGCGGTGCCGTCATGCCCGGGTCCGCGTGAGGGTGATGCCGATGGCTTCGCCGGCCTCGCTGATCGCCAGCTTGTGGACCGCGACCGTGACCTTGCTGACCCGCCGGTCGCTGGCCAGCACGCGCCGGATGATGGTGTCGGCCACCGATTCGACCAGCTTGTAGTGCACGCCGTCAGTGGAGATGGCGATGATCTCGCGCTTCAAGTCGAGATAGTTGTGCGAGGCGCTGAGCGGCGTTTCCGGGCCATAAACCGCCTGCGCGTCGAGCACGGCCTCGATGCTGATCCTGAGCGGCTGCGGCCGCCCGGTTTCTTCGGAATAGATGCCGGTGAGCACGGGCACTTCCACATCCCGCACCCACAGGCTGAGTTCGCTTGCCATCACCACATCCTGCCAGAGGTGGCGGCGGGTTAGCCGGTTGCTGCTCACGGTGCAACAAAGCGACCATGGCGACGGTGGATTTGCCGCGCCACTGCGGCTAACGGCTGGGGCAGGATGAGCGAGCCGCCCCCAACGCCAGCGCCCGATCGCTTCTCGGAAGAGACGCAGACCTACACGGTGCGCGGCAAGGAGGCGCCTGACCTCGAACTGGGGGTGGAGACCATCCGCCGCGTCGTGAAGACGCTGCCGCTGCGGCCCGGCGTCTATCGCATGCTCGATGCGGGCGGCGAGGTGCTCTATGTCGGCAAGGCGCGCACGCTCAAGAACCGGGTGACCAACTACACTCAGGTCGCCCGCCTGCCCCGCCGCCTGCAGCGCATGGTGGCCCAGACCCGCTCCATGGAGATCGTCACCACCGGCAGCGAGGCCGAGGCGCTGCTGCTCGAAGCACAGCTGATCAAGCGCTATCGCCCGCCCTATAATGTGCTGCTCCGCGACGACAAGAGCTTCCCCTTCATCCTGCTGCGCGAAGACCATGATTTTCCGCGCATTTCCAAGCATCGGGGGGCGCGGGTGGCGAAGGGCAGCTATTACGGCCCGTTCGCCAGCGCCGGCGCGGTGAACGCCACGCTGAACGCGCTGCAGAAGGTGTTCCTGCTCAGGAGTTGCACCGACAGTTTCTTCGCCAATCGCGACCGGCCCTGCCTGCTTTATCAGATCAAGCGCTGCTCGGCGCCCTGTGTTGGCCGTATCGACGAGGCCGCCTATGCCGAACTGGTCGCCGACGCCATGGGCTTCCTGTCCGGCCGCACGCAGGAAGCGCAAAAGAAGCTGGCCGGCGCCATGCAGGCGGCTGCAGAGGCCATGGATTTCGAGCGCGCCGCCGTGCTGCGTGACCGGCTGCGGGCGTTGACCTTCATCCAGGGCAGCCAGGCCATCAACGCCGCCCAAGGTTCTGGTGCCGCGACCAGCGAGGCCGACGTGGTCGCCATGGCCAGCGACGGCGGCGCCGTGTGCGTGCAGATCTTCTTCATCCGCGGCGGCCAGAACTGGGGACACCGCAGCTTCTTCCCCGGCCACACCGACGGGGTGGATGCCGCCGAGATCCTCCAAAGCTTCCTTGGCCAGCTCTATGCAGACCTGCCGCCGCCCCGCGAGCTGCTGCTCGACCGCGCCCTGCCGGAAGCCGATCTGCTGGCCGCCGCCTTGTCGGAACGGGCCGGGCGCAAGGTGGCCATCCGCCATGCGCAGCGCGGGCCCGCCAAGCGCCTTGTAGAACAGGCGCAGCGCAACGCCGAAGAGGCCATCGAGCGCCGCCGCGCCGAGACCACGACGCAGGCCAGGCTGCACCGCGAACTGGCCGAGATCTTCGAGCTGGACGGCCCGCCGCAACGCATCGAAATCTATGACAACAGCCACATCATGGGCACCAACGCGCTGGGCGCCATGGTGGTCGCCGGGCCGGAGGGCTTTCAGAAGGGCCAGTATCGCAAGTTCAACATGAAGGACGAGAGCATCACGCCGGGTGATGACTTCGCCATGATGAAGGCCATGCTGCACCGCCGCTTCGCCCGGCTGGAGGCCGAGGACCCGGACCGGGAGAGCGGCACCTGGCCCGATCTTTGTCTGATCGACGGCGGCAAGGGCCAGGTGGCGGCGGTGATGGCGGCGCTCGCCGAACTGGGTGTCGAAATCCCCGTGGTCGGCGTCGCCAAGGGGCCTGACCGGAATGCGGGGCGCGAGACCTTCCACCTGCCGTCGGGCCGCGAACTCACCCTGCAGCCCAACGCCCCGGTGATGTTCTATCTGCAGCGCCTGCGCGACGAGGCACACCGCTTTGCCATCGGCGCCCACCGCGCCAAGCGAGCGAAATCATTGACGCAAAGCCCGCTCGACGAGGTGCCCGGCATCGGCCCGGCGCGCAAGAAGGCGCTGCTCATGCATTTCGGTACCAGCCGGGCTGTGAAGGGCGCCACGCTGGCCGATCTGGAACGCGCGCCCGGCATTTCCAAGCAGATGGCGCTGGCCATCTGGCAGCACTTCCACCCCGCCGGGTGAACGGCTAGGCTGGCGGCCATGGCCATCACCCTGTTCACCGCGCCGACGCCCGATGGCTACAAGATCTCCATCGCGCTGGAAGAGCTGGGCCTCGATTACGAGGTGCGCACGCTCGACCTGGCGGGCGGCGAGCAGAAGCGCGCCGAGTTCCTGAAGCTCAATCCCAACGGCAAGGTGCCGGCGCTGATCGATGACGGCTTTGCCATCATGGAATCGGGCGCCATCCTGATCTGGCTGGCCGAAACGTCCGGGCGGCTGTTGCCCGACAACCGCCAGGCCCGGTCCGAGGCGCTGCAGTGGCTGATGCTGCAGGTCGGCGGGCTGGGGCCGATGATGGGCCAGGCCAATCTGTTCGGGCATTACTGGCCAGAGAAGCTGCCGGCCGTGCAGGCGCGCTACCTGGGCGAGGTGAAGCGGCTGTTCGGCATCCTCGATGCCCGCCTTGCGACGCGCGATTATCTGGCCGGTGACTACAGCATCGCCGACATCGCGCATTTCTGCTGGGTGCGCACTGCCGGCTGGACGGGCGTCGACATCGCCCCCTTCCCGCGCCTGTCGCGCTGGGTGGAGGCCATCGCCGCCCGCCCCGCCGTGCAGCGCGGCCTGAAGGTGCCCGACGTATCGCCGGTAAAGGAAGGCGGCGACAACAGCGCCTTTATCGCGCGAACCAAGAAGCTGATGGGGATCGGGCCGAGAGAGGCCTAGGGCGAAGCCTGACACAAAACAGCAACAATTTGCATGAAGTGGCCATGTCCACCGGCTCTTGACTTCATCGGCCGGTCAGCATTTCTTGTGCCATGCGCCCGCTGCTTGCGATTTTGCTGTCTGCCAGTCTTGCAATTGTTATGCCGCCCGGCCCGGCCATGGCGGCCGATCCTGCTGCGATTGTTGCAGACCAGCTGGCCGGTATGCCGCCGGAAGCCCAGCCGCGTCTCGTCGGATGGCCAGCCGATGTGCGGGGTGTTGCCGCTGCCCTGGCGTCGATCCAGCGCTTTGCCGGCCCGGCAGACCGGGTTCGGCTGGACAGGCTGTTCGGCAATGTAGCCGAGCAGCGCTTCTTGGCGGGCCTGGCGCTCGACCATTATCGCGCCGCCCTGGCTGACGGGGCCACCGGAACAGATCGCGCCGCCGTACTGCTCGGCATGGCCCGGGTCCAGAGCTGGTCTGACCGCGACGCCGCCCGCCGCACCCTTGCCGAGCTGGATGAAGTGCCGGCAGCAGCTGCGGCGGCAGGGCAGCTCAGGGCGCGCATGGCGCTGGCCGACGGTGATGCAGCCACCGCGCGCGCCCTG
>NZ_WMHO01000479.1 GCF_010994245.1 Sandarakinorhabdus rubra | reverse complement strand
GCGCCGCGCCGGTGGATGGCCCCAGCACGTCGGGCGAGGCCAGCGGGTTGCGGAGCAGCGCCTGCGTCGCCGCACCAGCGCCGCCCAGCCCGGCGCCGATCAGCAGGGCCAGGCCGGTGCGCGGCAGGCGCAGCTCGATGAAGAGGGTCTGCGCCAGCGCGGGATCGCGGGCGTGGACGGCGGCCAGGTCAACCGGGCCGATGGCCAGTGACACCAGCGCCAGGGCCAGGCACAGCAGGGCAAGGCGCAGGGTCATCGTGCCAGGGCCGCCTTAAGGCGCTTGATCTCGGCCGGCATGGCGCCGCCGCCGCACAGGAAGGCCCGACCATCGACACTGATTCGGCGCGAGGGCAGTCGCGCCAGTGCCGGGTGCTGCACCCAGGCCTGCGGCTGGGAGAATTGCGCGGGGCGATAGCGGCTGACCAGCAACAGCGGTGGCGGATCAGCGAGCAGCGCCTCCATCGCCACCGGGCCGGACTGGCGCTGCACGACGCCAGCCAGCCGCAGCCAGCCGGCCGCCAGCCCGTCCATCG
>NZ_WMHO01000478.1 GCF_010994245.1 Sandarakinorhabdus rubra | reverse complement strand
CGGTGCGGCTGCTCGGGCACAGCGGGCGCGTCCCGGCCCGCGCGCCGCTTGATGCCGGCCTGGCGGCGCTCGATGCGCGGGTGAAGGCCCAGTTCGATCCGGCCGGCATCCTCAATCCGGGGCTCTTGCCATGAGCGCGGCTGCCGAAATCCCCACGCTCGCACGCAAATGCGTGCACTGCGGCTTCTGCAATGCCACCTGCCCCACCTATCTGGTTACAGGCGACGAACTCGATGGCCCGCGCGGCCGCATCTGGCTGATGAAGGACATGATGGCCGCACCGGACGCAGCGCCGTCGGCGCGGGCCGCCCGCCACCTCGACCGCTGCCTCACCTGCTTGTCCTGCACCAGCACCTGCCCATCGGGCGTTGATTATGCCCAGTTGATCGACACCGCCCGCGCCCACATCGAGGTGCATCGTCCGTGGCATGAACGGCTGGCCCGCCGCGCGCTGACTGCCCTCATGTCGCGTCGCCGGCTGTTCCGGGCCGCGCTCCATCTGGGCCGCCTCGCCCGCCCGCTGGCGCCGCTGCTGCCCG
>NZ_WMHO01000477.1 GCF_010994245.1 Sandarakinorhabdus rubra | reverse complement strand
ACCGAGGCGCTGGCGCTGGCGCTGCATGGCGCCCGGCTGGAGGGCCGGCCGCTCCGCGTGCTGGCCGGCGCCACCGAGCACAGCGCCGTGCTGGCGGCGCGGGACGACATCGTTCCGCTGCCAGTGGATGGCGATGGGCTGATCCGGATCGACGCGCTGGAGCGCCAGCTCGCCGCCGGGCCGGCGCTGGTGGCCGTGCAACAGGGCAACAACGAGACCGGGGTGGTGCAGCCGCTGGACGCCATCGCGGCCCTGGTGCGCGCCAACGGCAGTCTGCTGCTGGCCGATTGCGTGCAGTCGGCCGGCAAGCAGCCCCTGCCCCCCATTTGCGCGGTTGCCGATTTCATCGCCTTGTCTGCCCACAAGCTGGGTGGCCCACCCGGCGTCGGCGCGCTGATCGTGAAGGACCCGGCCACGCTGGTGGCGGTGCAGCGCGGTGGCGGCCAGGAGCGCGGCCTTCGCGGCGGCACTCCCAACCTGCCCGGCATCGCCGGCTTTGCGGCCGCCGTGGCGCAAGCGCACGACTGGTCCGCCGTGGCAAAGCTG
>NZ_WMHO01000476.1 GCF_010994245.1 Sandarakinorhabdus rubra | reverse complement strand
CCGCCAAACAGGGCCTGCGCCTTGCGGCCATCGGCGGGCAGGGCGGCAAACAGCGCCGTGCGCTGCGCCAGCGCGCGGGCCACGGCGACCGCATCGGCGTCAGCGGAAACGCCGTCGCGGGTGCCGGTGATCGCCAGCAACGGGCGGTGGACATCGGCGAAGCCGGCCGGCGAGGTGGCGCTGGGGCTCATCGCGATGAAGGCACGGAAGCGGCGGTCAACCAACGGCGGCGGCGCGCCGGCCCGATCGGGGCCGAAGCGCTGGCCAGCGATGGCCTGCACGGTCCAGGCGCCCATGCTGTGACCGGCCAGCCCCAGCCGATCGGGATTGATGCGCGACAGGTCGCAGGCGCCTTCCCGGCTGCGGCGGGCCAGTTCATCGGCCACGAAGCCGACATCGCCGGCCCGCGCCACCAATTGCGCCGGCGTGGCAGCAGCGCGCACCCGCGCCAGGCGTTCCTCCGCCGAGGTCGCCCCGGCATAGACGGCTGCATCGCTGCCCGGATGCTCGAGCTGGATGACAGCGATGCCCGCCGCCGCCCAGCCGGCGGCC
>NZ_WMHO01000475.1 GCF_010994245.1 Sandarakinorhabdus rubra | reverse complement strand
ACCGCGCCCGGCCCCAGCGCCCGCCGGCCGGCGACCAACGCTGTGATCCCGGCGCTGGCCACCAGCGCCACCACCAGCGCACCCAGCAGCGGCCACGGCAGCGCGAGGTCCATCGTCCAGTGGAAGCTCTGCGGGTTCACCACCTTCACCAGCACCAGCGCCATCACCAACCCCAGTGCCAGGCCCGTGAGAGCCCCCACCAGCCCCAGCCCGGCGCCTTCGGCGGCCAGCATGGCCAGCACCTGCCCACGGCTGAGGCCGACATGGCGCAACATGCCGAACTCACGCAGCCGGGCCAGCACCTGCGCCGAGAAGCTGGTGGCCACCCCGGCCAGGCCGATCAGGATGGCAATCGCCTCCAGCGCATAGGTAACGGCAAAGCTGCGATCGAAGATGGACAGCGCCACGCGCCGCATGTCGGCCGGGCGGCCGAATTGGGCCTGGCCGGCGACGGCTGTTGGCAGGGCGGCGGCCAGCGCCGCCTCCACGCGGGCCGGGCTGGCGCCAGGCGCCAGCGTGACCGCCGCCTCGGTGGCGCCGGCATCGCCGCTG
>NZ_WMHO01000474.1 GCF_010994245.1 Sandarakinorhabdus rubra | reverse complement strand
GGCCGGCGAGATCGGCGCCGATCGCTCCCCAGCCGGCATCCAGCGGGCCGCCATCCGATGCCACCGCCGCGCGCTGACCGGTGCTGGCAAAGCGCCCGCCACAGCGGCCCTGCGCAGTGGGATCGCAGGTGAAGCCCGGCAGGTTGCCGGCCCGGCTGCCGGCGTGGACAAGGCTGATCTGCCAGGCAAGCCGTGGTGTCAGATCAACGTCGATCAGGCCGGCAAGGCCAGTGCGCTGGCCGCGATTGAGCATCTCCCCGGTGGTGCTGTTGGCCAGCCAGCCCAGATCATGGTGGACAAGGCCGGCAAGGCCCACGCGAATCCCGCGCGTCAACGACACGTCGATGCGGCCATTCCAGCGCCGGCTGCCAAAGGCGCCAGCGGCAAATTCGCCCATGCCGGCCAGTCGGTCATCGGGCCGCACCAGGTCGATGGCCAGCGTGCCCGCCGCACCGGCGGTGGCCGGCGTGGCATCCGGGGCGGCCCCTTCGGCCAGCAGCAGATCCACGTCGAACAGCGGCAGCGCCAGCGGAGCCGGCAGCGGCGCGCCGGCCAGCAGC
>NZ_WMHO01000473.1 GCF_010994245.1 Sandarakinorhabdus rubra | reverse complement strand
GCCGGCGCTGGTGGGCCGGCCGCTTTCGGCGCGGCTGGCATGACGGGCCGGGCGCCGCTCATGCCGCGCCGGCAGCCGGGCTCAATTCTGGCCGAACGGTTGCAGCACGCGCCAGATGAAGGCCAGCGTCGCCGCAAAGAGGCCGACGGCGCCGGCATGCATCAGCAGTTCGCCGGATTTCATCGCCTCGTTGCCGATATAGTTGGTGACCGCGCACCCCACCGCCGCCACCATATATTGCCAGAGATGATCGCGCGGTTCCCCCTGACTGCGCTGCAGGAACAGCACGATGAGACCTGCAAAGGTCATCACCGTCAGCCAGTCATAAGGTGTTTCCAAGCGCCATACTCCCCAAGCACTGTGTGTATAGCAAGATGCAGGAGGCTTGCCACGGGATTTGCGTGGGCGGGGCTGCGCCGTTTCGGACCCTTTGCCAGCCCGGTGCCGCAGTGAACCGCCCCCAAAGCATCTCGGCGCCTGCCAACGAACCGCGCCAGACCGCGTCGGTCGCGACGCCCGTGACGGCGGCGGTGGCGGCGGCCGAGACCGTGCCGCCCAGCTCCGGC
>NZ_WMHO01000472.1 GCF_010994245.1 Sandarakinorhabdus rubra | reverse complement strand
AAGCCGTCGCGCGCCAGCAGGGCCGCGCGCGGGAAGGGCTGGCCCGGCGCCCAGCGCGCCGCCAGGCTGCTGGCCAGCAGCACAGCATCATAGCCCAGCGAGGCGAGGCGCGACGGGTTCTGGCCATGACGCTGGCGAAAGCGCGCGGCCAGCTGGTTGAAGCGGGCATCCGGCACGGTGGCATAGATCGCCCCCTTCATCGCCGGGATACGGGCGAGGCCAGGCTCGTTGTTCCACAACTCAGTGCCGAGGATCACCACCTGCCCCGGCGCAGCGCCATAGCGGGCAAGGGGGCTGAGGAAGCGCGCCGCCACCGCGCCGGAATCGGCGATCAGGAGGGCCTGGAACGGCACCGGTGCCAGCGTGCCGGCCACCCGCTCCACCGTGCCATCGGGACGGATCTGCGGGCGGCCACTGGCGCGCAGGCGGGCGGCGTGGTTGGTCACCTGCGCCGCCCCGCCGCAAGCTTTTCGGGCGCCCGTTCATAGGGCACCACCGCCGTGGACCGCCCGCCGGCATCGGCCACGGCGCGCACGAAGGCCAGCTGCGCGCGCTGGCCATAGGCACCC
>NZ_WMHO01000471.1 GCF_010994245.1 Sandarakinorhabdus rubra | reverse complement strand
TGACCGCCGCCCTGGCGGTAGGCAGGTCAACCCCGGCCAGCGCGGCGAGCAGCGGCGCCTCGGGGGGCGTCAGGCTGTTGATGTTGGGCCGTGACAGCTCGGTCTCGGGCAGCGCGCACAGGTGCGGCCGGGCGCGGGCATAGATGGCCGGGGTGACGCCAGCGACTGCCCGCCATTCCGATACGTCGGCGAGCAGCGTGCCGGCGGTGCGATAGGGTGTGGCGGCGCGGGCATAGGCCGGGTCTTCGGCGCCGCCGGGGCCGGGCTGGTTGTCGATGTCGATCCAGTCGGCGGTGGCGGCGGCGATGCGGCGCGCCTCGTCTGACGGCACGTCAAGCAGGCCAAGCAGCCGGGCCAGCTGTTCAACACCCAGCGCGCGCGTGACGGTGCGTCCCGGCGGCCCTATGGCAACGCTGTTGAGATTGAAGCAGTTGCCGCCCGGAGCAAGAGCGACGCTGGCGCTGCCGGCCGGCGTTGCAAGCGTGATTGGTGCCGGCGGCAGCGGGCCACGGGCACGGGCCAACAGCAGCGGCTCGGCGGCCAGCGCACCGGCCTGCGCTTGTCCAGCGG
>NZ_WMHO01000470.1 GCF_010994245.1 Sandarakinorhabdus rubra | reverse complement strand
TCGGCGCCGGCCGGCGGCGGCGGCGGTGCCCCCGCCGGGCCCAGCTGTGCCGCTGGCACCGCTGCCGGACTGTCCCAGTAACGCTGGAAATCCGCTGCCACCGCTTCGGCAACGGCGCCGATGGCCAGCACGTCGAGATCGGCAGCGAGTTCGGCATGGCCGGGGTTGAAATATTCATCGCCGATGTTGCGCCCACCGATCACGCAGGCGATGCCGTCCACCGTCAGGCTCTTGTTGTGCATGCGGCGATTGAGGCGAGGAAAATCGAACAGGACATTGAGCCAGCGCCAGCGGCGCAGCCGGCACGGGTTGAACAGCCGCAGCTCGACACCGGGCAAGGCCAGCCGCTCCAGCCCGGCCGAACCGAAATCATCGACCAGCAGACGCACCCTGACGCCGCGTGCCGCCGCGGCCACCAGCTCGTCCAGCAGCAGCCGGCCGGCGACGTCGGCGCGCCAGATATAATATTGGGCATCAATGGTGGCGCGGGCCCGCCGCACCAGGGCCAGGCGCACCGCCAGCGCCGCGCCGGCCTCTTCCAGCAGTTGCATGCCGCTTTCGCCGGGGCGCT